>JACCTQ010000294.1 GCA_013812265.1 Actinomycetota bacterium | reverse complement strand
GCTAGCGGTGTGGAAGATGGCGCGCCGATCGCGAGCGAACTCGGTGAGGAGCGCTGTCTTCCCCACGCGTCTGCGCCCCCATACGAGCCCGAGTGCGCCACCGCGTGCGTCCCACCAGTCCCGCAGCGCCGAGAGCTCGCGTTCACGATTGACGAACAATGAGGTCACGCTGACATACTACGTTAGTTACGGAGATTGTCAGTGACCTTGGATGTCAGTGATCTTCGGTAAAGTCCGCGGTCCCCCGGACGCCGTCTCCGAGGCTACGGACGCAGCTCGACGAACCCCGCCGCCGTGAAGTCCCCGTCGAAGGCGAATGCGTCACGGATCCCGAGCCGCCGCATCAGCGCGAAGCTCGTGGCGTCGACAAAGGAATACTCCCGCTCGTCGTGACGGCGTAGCCAGGCCAGCGCTTCGACCTCGAGCTCGTGGGCGATCGGTACGACCTCGATCCGCGGGCTTCCCTCGAGCCGGTCGAGGAACGCGACGGCGACCTGGTGGCCGGCTCGGCGGCGCAGCAGCGTCCACGTCTCCCCGAGCACGTGATTCGAGGTGACGAGCCGCGTGTCAGCATGGTGAGTGGCAAGCACCGTTGCTGGCCGGTGCCGGCTGTCACGGGGGATCGTCAACCCGCCCCAGAAAGACGTGTCGACGAAGATCAGCGGCGATCCAGCCTCTTGCCGCCGTAGATCACCTCGTCGATGTCGTCGACCGGCTCGACGTCCTCCCCGGCGATTCCGACGAGCTCCCACAGCGGATCTTCCTCGATCGGCGGCAGCTGCCTCAGCCGCTCGCGAACGTACCGGCGGATCAGTGCGGCCTTGGAGCAGCGCTCCGCCCGCGCCTGGCTCTCGAGCGCGGCGTCGAGGTCTTCCTCGATCATGATCTGCAGTCGCTTCACGCTCCTCATGTTACATCAGTTCCCCGAAGTGGTGTAAGGCGCACGGACATCCACGCGAGGTTACGAGGCAGTCGAAGGATCCGCCAGACGGCTCTTCTGGCTGCCGTCCGGTCGAGACGGGGCTTCTTGCACGGTGCCCGGGTCGTCTGTAGTACACTGTATGACGCTAGCTTACGAGGAGGGCGATGTGGCTCGCGCGGCAGGACAGACAAAGAAAGGATTTTCGCTGCGCCTGACCTCTGCCACGCGCCAACGCCTCGACCAGCGGGCGCGCGAGACCGGCGGGCAGCCGACATCGTTGGCCGAGCGCTACATCGAGGAGGGTCTTCGCCGGGACGACCATCCGGTCGTCTACTTCCGCGACGGCGCCGCCGGCCGGCGAGCGGCGATCATCGGCAGCCGGCTTTCGGTCGCCGATGTGATCGCGACCATGCGGCAGAACGACAACTCGGTCGAGGAAACGGCGTTCGTGCTCAACCTGCCGCCGGCGAAAGTCGAAGCGGCCATTCGCTACTACGCCGACTACCAGGACGAGGTCGACGACTGGATCGCCCGGACTGAGGAAGCGGCGGCCCGGGCAGAGGAAGCCTTCAAGCGGAGCCAAGAGGTTCGTGCTTGAGGCTCTTCATCGACGAGCACTACCCGCTCGAGATTGCTCGTGAGCTGAGAGAGCGCGACCACGATGTCGCCTCGGCCATCGAGCGGGACGACCTGGCGTCGTCGGACGACTCGTTCATCTTCGACCGGCTCCAGGCGGAGCGGCGGGCGATCATGACCAACAATCACCGCGACTGGCGGCCGCTCTGCGCCGACGCGATCCAGGCCGGCGAGGATCACTACGGGCTCATCCTGACCGCTGACCGCACGCTCGCCCGGACGAGATCCAACATCCGCCGCTTCGTCGAGCTTCTTGACGCCCTCTTCGCGGCGAACCCGGCCGAGGACGCCCTTGTGAACCACGAGCGCTGGCTCCCGTAGCCGCCCCGGAGCAAGAAGCGAGGACTCGGCACTCGGTCCGGTGTCCGACTTGAGTCTGGCGCAGCGCCGGCTGCGCGCTACAACGTCGCCCATGGAGACTTCCGGAATGGCGCACTACGATCGCAACATGGATCTCCACGCGCTCGCGCT
This sequence comes from Actinomycetota bacterium, assembly GCA_013812265.1. Lineage (GTDB taxonomy): Bacteria > Actinomycetota > Thermoleophilia > Gaiellales > Gaiellaceae > JACCTQ01. The sequence continues at coordinate 768 of JACCTQ010000294.1, read as the reverse complement.
CCGCGAGCTGCCACCGCCGCCGGCGCGCGTGCTAGAGGTGGGCTGCGGCAGCGGCGAGCTCGCGAGGGCACTCGCGGCCGACGGGTACGACGTCGTCGCCGTCGACCCGAAGGCGCCAACGGGCGCGATCTTCCGGCAGACGACGCTCGAGGCGCTCGGGGACGAAGAGCCGTTCGACGGAGCCATCGCCTCGCTCGCACTGCACCACGTCGACGACCTCGGGGTCGCACTGGGAAAGCTGCGCTCGTTACTCCCCCCAGGCGCTTCGCTGGTCCTGCGCGAGTTCGGATGGGATCTCCTCGACGAGCCGACCGCGCGCTGGGATTACCAGCGGCGGGGTCGTGCCGGCGGTCTCGTGGAGTGGCGGGCCGAGCACGAGGATCTGCACCGCTTTGCTGCCATGCGCGCCGCGCTCGACGCCCACTTTCAGGAGCGCTCGTTCGAGTGGGGCCCGTACCTCTCCGAGTACCAGCCAGGTGAGGGTCACGCAGACGAGGAGCGCCGCCTGATCGAGTCCGGCGCGATACGTGCCGTCGGCTTCATCTACGTGGGAGTGGCTAGGCCGTAACGAGTGCGCTCAGCGTGAGTCCGGTTGCGTCGCGGCTCGCCCCGGGCCCGGCTCGCGGCTGAGGGCGCGTCGGTCGCTACGTACGGCGCTTCGGGACGAGATCGTCGCCCGGCACGGGGATGACCAGCTTCCGGTCACCGTAGACCTCGACCAGGCTCGCCCGCCTCGACGATGACGCCTTCCGTACCGGCGGACACGGG
>JACCTQ010000290.1 GCA_013812265.1 Actinomycetota bacterium | reverse complement strand
CGGCGGCGCTCCTCACCCTCGAGCCCCTCGGTGAAATCGCCGAGCTCACCGTTCAAGACAGCGTCGAGCTTGTGCAGCGTCAGCTTGATCCGATGATCGGTGACCCGGTTCTCGGCGAAGTTGTAAGTCCGGATCTTCTCCGCGCGATCGCCCGAGCCGATCTGCGACCGTCGGTTCGCCGCAAGCTCCTGCTCCTGCCTCGCGCGCTCCAGCTCGTACAGCCGTGCGCGCAGCACGCGGAGTGCTTTCTGCCTGTTCTGCAGCTGCGACTTCTCGTCCTGCATGGCTACGACGAGCCCGGTCGGAACGTGCGTGATCCGGACTGCGGAGTCGGTCGTGTTGACGCTCTGGCCGCCCGGCCCGGTCGACCGGTACACGTCGATCTTGAGATCGCTCGGATCGATCTCGATCTCTACGTCCTCCGCTTCGGGCATGACCGCGACAGTGGCGGTCGAGGTGTGAGTGCGCCCCTGCGACTCGGTTTCCGGGACACGCTGCACACGGTGCGTGCCGCCCTCCCATTTGAACACCGAGTACGCACCGTCACCCTTTACGGCGAACACGACCTCCTTCACCCCGCCACCGTCGCTGGGGCTGGCGGAGAGCTGCTCGGTACGAAATCCTCGCCGCTCCGCGTATCGCGAGAGCATCCGAAAAATTTCACCGGCCCAGAGGGCCGCCTCATCGCCTCCAACGCCCTGGCGGACCTCGAGGATGACGTCCTTGCTGTCCGCAGGATCGCGCGCGACGAGCGCCAGCTTCAGCTCCTCCTCGATGCGAGCGGCTTCGTGCTCGTAGTCTGCCCGGAGCTCCGCGAGCTCAGTGTCCGCGCGCGCCGCTTCCAGATCTTCCCGCACATGCTTCCACCGCTCGGCGAGGCGATACGGGATCTCGAGCTCTTTCAGCCGGCGTCCGACCTGGGCTGCCTCACGGTGATCGTTGTAGACCGCGGGGTCGCTCATCCGCTCCTGCGTCTCGCGGTAGGAGCGCTCGAGCTCCTCCACGAGCTGCAGCACGGGCGACGGCGGTGCGTGCCCATTCGCTCGCTCCTCAGCCATTCTCGAGCCGGGCGTGCACGCTCAACTCGACGTTCCCCTTAAGCGCCTGCGACACCGGGCAGTTCTCCTTCGCCTGCTCCGCCGCCTCGCGGAACGCAGTCTCGTCCATACCCGCCACGTTGCCCTCGACGTCGATCGCCGATTTGGTGATTCCTGTGCCGGGTTGAAACGTAACCGTTGCCGACACCGAAAGCGTTTCCGGCGGATTGCCGGACTTCGCAAGCCCACCCGATAGCGCCATCGAGAAGCACGAGGCGTGAGCAGCCGCAATCAGCTCCTCGGGGCTCGTCTTTCCGTCAGGCTCCTCCGCCCGCGAGGGCCAGGAGACAGCAAGTGGGCCGAATGCGCCGCTTCCGACGCTCTCGATCGTGCCGCTCCCGTTCATCAGATCCCCGTGCCACGTCACCTCGGCGCGTCGCTCCGTTGCCATCGTTCCTCCTCCGTCGGTTGCCACGTCCCAGCGTAGTTCAGGAAGAACGACCGAGCGCCCCGAGATCGGTGCGCGCCTGGTTTCGAGCCGAGTCGTACGCCACGAGCGTCGCGCTCCAAGTGCCGGGGGGAAGACGGAGACGCGTCGAGCCAGCCAGGGCCTGTCGGCCCAGGTCGACGAGCCGCGTGCGGCCGCTGCGGTCGAGCCGCACCACGAGTCGCACCCAGGGTGTGCCCTCGTCGACGGCCCGCCAGGTCAGAACGCGCCCGCGAACGCTCGCCGAGATCTGCGGCGCCACCGTATCCCACCTGACGGTCACCTCAGGTAGTGCGGTCTCGAACGCGTTCCCCGCCGCGTCGACTGCCCGGAGGCGCGGCACATAGACGCCCGCGGGCCGGCCGGCCGCGTTCCAGCCCATGGTGTGGGGTCCGCGCGCGAGCGTGCGCGTCTGGCGTGAGCCGGCCACCTGCAGCGTCACGGTGGCCCCTTTTGAGAGTCGAAACGAGATGGTCGCCTCGTCGCGGTAACCGTCGGCCGGGCGGGAGAACAGAACCGGGCTCGGACTGCCTGGCGTGACATTCGGGGGCTGCCTCGTGTACAGCTGAAAGCGCGCGGCTCGTTCCGCCCAGCCGGTGTCGCCCGTCCGCTGCGCGAGCTTCTCCAGCAGGGAGACCACGTAGCGGTGGTACCCCAGCGGAGCCTCGCTGCCGCCGAGCGCGTACAGCGACCAGAAGCCGGTGTCGAAGCGGGGAAACAGCGCGGCGGCGCTCGCCTGGAGCTGCGGGGCGAGGCTGGCCGCGCCCCGGTCTTTGGCGAGCGCCGCGTAATCTCCGACCGAGATGGCGGCCTGGAGCTGTGCGTTCAAGACGACGACCGGGGAAAAGCTGTAGAGCCGAATCCAGGGTCCGGCCGAGACGCGGCTGAGAAGACCGGACGGAATGGCGAGATAGGCTCGCCTCGCCTCCTTCACGAGCCCCGCGCGAGCGAGCGCCTGCGCTGCGACGGCCTGCGCCATCCCGGAGCGCCACGGAGGCGCGCCGCCGGCGTAGCGGAAGTAGTACTCCCACACCGTCGCCTGACCGCTCGGAACTCCACGCGCCAGCAGCGCGTAGATGTGGCGAAGACCCTCTGCGCCGCGCCCGGACAGGACCGCGGCGTTGACCTTGCCGAAGTTCGCCAGCGGATGGAACTGCAAGCCACGTCCAGCGAAGGCCCGGTACACGACGCCGTCGACGTCCGCCACATCGGTCCCCTGCTCCGGCATGTCGGAACGCCCGAGGTACCGTGTGTTCAGGTCCAGCATGGAGAAGAGCGTGAGGGCGCGCGCCTCGTTGTAGCGGCCCGCCTGTCGCGCGACGTCGGACAGAACGGCACCGAGGTTCGCGGCGCGGGCCGGCGGCAGCTGTCGTAGTGTGGAGACGGAGCTGCTCAAGTAGCCGAGGTAGCGTTCGGCGTCGAGGGCCTGCACCCGCCCCGCTGCAACCGCAGCGGCGAGCCCGCGGCGAGCAGTGGCAGCGTCAGCACCCGGGCCGGCGACCGCCGGCCCAGGAAACGCGAGTATCACGCCAACAAGCGCGGACGCAAGCAGACAAAGGCCGGGCAGAGACGTCACTCGTAGAGAAATGCGAAGCATTTCTCAGGCCATGACTTCGACGCGGCGCTCCTCGGGACTCAGGCGCCCCTCGAGTCGGAGCACGTCGCTCAAAGCCCGAATCGACACCTCGATCTGATCGAGTGTCGGTTCCCGTGTTGTCAGACGCTGCAGCCACAGGCCCGGCGCCAGGAGGGTCAGGAGCGCCCGGTTGCCGGAGTGCTTGCCGGCAAAGCGGATCAGCTCGTAGGCTAGCCCGGCGATGATCGGGAGCAGCAGAATCCGGCTCGCGATCAGCCAGTACCAGGCGGGCCGTCCGAAGAACGCGAACACGAAGATCGCGATGACCATGACCCAGAGCAGAAACGCGGTTCCGCAGCGCGGATGGATGAGACTGAAGCGCTGCACTCGCTCGGGCTCGAGCTGCTCGCCGGCCTCGTAGGCGTTGATGGCCTTGTGCTCGGCGGCGTGGTACTGGAAGACGCGCCTCAAGTCAGGCAGGAACGAGATCAGCACGAGGTACAGGATGAAGACGCCGACGCGGATCAGACCCTCGATGACGACGAAGGCGCCGGTGCTCTCGATCGGCAGCCAGTTCGTGATCAGGACGGGCGTGACCTTGAACAGGGCGATCGCGAACCCGATCGCGATCGCGAAGGCGAAGATCAGGCTGCCCTTGGAGAGCTCCGTCGACACCTCGCCGTCCTTGCCGTCCTCCTCTTGCGCGGCGTAGTTGGCCGAGATCGCGAGCGCCCGGAAGCCGATCGCGAGCGACTCCCCGAGCGCGATGATGCCCCGGATGACGGGCAGGCGAAAGACGCGATGCCTGGCCATCGGGGAGTTGATCGTCCGGTTGACCTGTGCGATCTCGCCGTCGGGCTTGCGGACAGCGAGCGACCAGTTGGAGGGCCCGCGCATCATGACGCCCTCCAGGACGGCCTGGCCGCCTATCGGTGCAGCCACGGGAAGGCTAGGCCCGGCGAGCGCCGCCTGCGCGCTCGAGCCGGCGCTGGAAGCGCTCCACTCGCCCGCCGGCGTCGAGCAGCTTCTGCTTGCCGGTGTAGAAGGGATGGCAGTTCGAGCAGATCTCGACGTGGAGGTCGGACTTGGTCGACCGCGTCTGGAACTCGTTGCCGCACGAGCAGCGAACGTTGGCGAGAACGTACTCGGGATGGATTTCAGCCTTCATCTGCATCGAGGATAGCAGAGGCAGTTCCGGGCGATACGTTGCCTCCAGAGACAACTACGGCGACGGTTGAGCCGGATTCAAGGGCGACCTTTCCGGCGAGCAGCGCGGCCGTGGCGACGGCCCCCGCAGGCTCGCACGCGAGCTTCGCTCGCTCGTAGAGGAAGCGCATGGCGGCCACGATCTCCGCCTCGGTGACGAGCGCGGTCTCGGGCACGAGGCGCTGCGCGACGGCAAGGGGATAGCGCCCGGCGAACGGCGCGCTCAGGCCGTCCGCGATCGAGGTGGGCTGGACGGCCACCGGCTCTCCGGCTTCGAGCGCGGCGTGGAGTGCCGTCGAGAGCTCCGGCTCCACGGCGACGACTCGGATCGGTCGAAGCACGTCCTGGAGGGCCGTGGCGATGCCTGCGAGGAGCCCGCCACCGCCGACGGGGCAGACGACCACGTCGACCCCGGGCACGTCCTCGACGATCTCGAGACCGACCGTTCCCTGGCCCGCGAGTACGACCGGGTCGTCGAAGGGGTGCACGAGCGCCCGCTGCGACGTTTCGCTCAGCTCAGCCAAGCGTTCGAACGCCTCGGCGGGGCTCGACGCGACGAGGTCGACCTCGGCCCCGTACGCGCGGGTCGCCTCGATCTTCTGCTCGCTCGCGCCCGTCCACATGACGACGAGGCAGCTCACGCCCTCGAGCGCCGACCCGTAGGCGAGGGCCTGTGCATGGTTGCCCGCCGAGATGCCGATCACCCCGCCCGCCTTCTCGTCGGCTGTCAGGGACGCGAGCTTCGCGAGGACGCCGCGCGGCTTGAACGACCCCGTGCGCTGGAACAGCTCGGCCTTCAGGACCGCCCGTGTACCGAGCTTCTCCCCGAGACTTGCCGAGCTCATCGTCGGCGTCCGGTGAAGGCGGCCGCCGATCGCGTCACGGGCGGCGTGAACGTCCTCGACGCTCAGGGAAGAAGCCGGCTCCGCGGTCGCCACCCACTCAGCTTACGCCGCCCCGCTGCATGGTTCGAGAGCATGCGGGAACTGTGAAGACCCGCCGGACACTCTCGGGGCTTGCCCTCGCCGCGCTGCTCCTCGCCGCCGCCGCCGCCGCGGCCGGGCCGCGCGTCACCGCCGTCGTGCGGACGGGCAATGCGCCCTGCGGAGCGGTCGCGGCGTTCGGCGCGCTCTGGGTCGCGAACTATCGGTCCGGCACGGTCGTCCGGATCGATCCGAGGCGGAATCGC
>JACCTQ010000257.1 GCA_013812265.1 Actinomycetota bacterium | reverse complement strand
GTGCCGCTACTACGCCGCAACATCGGCTGCGTGTTCCAGGACTTCAAGCTGCTGCCGAATCGGACGGCCGCCGAGAACGTGGCGTACGCGCTCAAGGTGCAGGGCGAGAACCGAAACGCGATCCGCCGCAAGGTTCCGGAGGTGCTCGGGCTCGTCGGCCTGTCGGCGCGGATGAATTCCTACCCGGACGAGCTCTCGGGCGGCGAGCAGCAGCGCGTCTCCATCGCTCGCGCGTTCGTCAACCATCCACCGCTGCTCGTGTGCGACGAGCCGACCGGAAACCTCGATCCCGATACGTCCGTTGGGATCATGCAGCTCCTCTACCGCATCAACCGCTCCGGCACGACGATCCTGATGGTCACGCACGATCGCGAGATGGTCGACAAGATGCGCAAACGCGTGATCGCGCTCGAAGAGGGTCGGCTGGCCCGGGACGAGCGTCGCGGAGGTTACTCGTCGGAATGAGAGCGCGTCTTCTCCTCTCCGAGGCGCTACGGTCAGTGGGCGCGAACGTCTCGACGACGATCGCTGCCACGATGACGGTTCTGATCGCGATGTTCCTGGTCGGGCTGCTGATCGCTTTCGGGACCTGGGCTCGCTCGTGGAGTGACCAGCAAAAAGGCGAGCTGCTCGTCAAGGTCTTCTTCTGCACGGAATCGAGCGAGCAGAAGGCATGTCCCGAGGGGGAAGCGAGTCAGGCTCAGATCAACACGGTCCGAGCCAAGCTCGAATCCATGCCGGAGCTCGTGAAGTCGATCACCTTCGTCTCCAAGAACGAGGCACTCGACCGCATGCGAAAGAGGACTCCGGAGCTGGTACAGGCGCTCCCCGCCAACCCGCTCCCCGCGTCGGAAGAGGTCGAGCCTGTAAGAGGCGAGCTCGTGGACGAGATCGACAAGGCCCTGCATCCTCTGCCGGCCGGCGTGGAGAAAACCAGTTACGCCAAGAAGACCGCGAGCCGGGTGCTTCAGGTCGCCCGCGTGATCGAGACTGTCTTCGCGATCGCGATCCTGATGCTGCTCTTCGCATCCACGCTGCTCATCGCGAATACGATCCGGCTGTCGATCTTCGCGCGCCGCCGCGAGATCGAGGTGATGAAGCTCGTGGGCGCGTCGAACTGGTTCATCCGTGGGCCGTTCATGCTGGAGGGGCTGATCTGCGGGATTGTCGGCTCGCTGGCCGCAATCTTGCTGTTGATCGTCGGCAAGGAGGTTGCACTCCCGGAGATCCTCGGCCGGCTGGATGCCGCCGACGGCGTCTCGGCGATCCCCTTCGCGCTGAATGCGTTGATCCTGCTCGGCATCGGGCTCGTGCTCGGGGCCGCGGGATCCGGCCTCACCATGAGGCGTTTCCTCAGGGTCTGAGCCGAAAACAAGCCACCAGCGATCCAGCCGACCGGGTCGTCGCGGAGATCGCCCGGCGCGGGAAGCTCGTCGTCGGGGAGCCATTCTTTTCGCCGGGCGTGCCGCTCGTGCTCGATCGCAAGGGACTCGGCGACGCACGCCCCGGCGACCTGGCGGTCGTGCGCAAGGGCCGTGGACGAGCGCGGCTGGAGCGCACGATCGGGTCTGCGCGGGACATCGAGTCGGTGCTCGAGGCGCTGCTCGTCGAGGAGGGCGCCCGGACCGCGTTCGAGCCGCATTCGCCCCCTGCGATCGAGACGGCCGGCCGATCGGATCTTCGCGACCTCGTAACCTTCACGATCGATCCTGAGACGGCCCAGGACTTCGACGACGCGATCTCCGTCCGGCGGGAAGGCGATGGGTTGCGCGCTTGGGTTCACATCGCTGACGTCTCGTACTTCGTCGAGGCGGGATCGCCACTGGACCTCGGCGCAGCCCGCCGGGCGTTCTCGACATACGTTCCGGGCCTGGTTGCACCGATGCTTCCACCCGACCTCTCGGACGACCTCTGCAGCCTGCGCCCCCAGCAGGACCGGCTCTGCGTGACGGTCGAGATTCCCTTCGACGAGGGGCTTGCTCCGGGCGAGCCTTTGTTCTACCGGTCGGTGATACGCAGTCGGGCCCGGCTGACCTACGGCCAGGCGGCAGGCATGCTCGCTGGACGGGATGGCGGCGATCCGGACGTGCTCGAGGCGCTGAGGCTGGCGGAGCGGGTTGCGCGTGAGCTCCGCACGCGACGCTTCGCACGCGGCGCGCTGCGCATCGAGACGGGCGAGGTCTCGTTCGCGTTCGACGGGAACGGGGGCGTCGAACGGGCCTGGCGCGAGGCGGAGCCCGATGCCCACGCTCTGGTCGAGGAGTTCATGATTCTCGCCAACGAGGCGGTGGCGGGTCTCCTGGCCGGCCGCCGCCGCGAGGCGCTCTACCGGGTTCACGAGCGCCCCGACCCCCAGTCGATCGCCCACCTGGTCGCGAAGCTGGTCGCCCTCGAGGTGCCGACACCCGCGGTCCCCGAGGCTGAGAAGTTGACGTCGCAGGCAGCAACGCGGCTCGCGGCCCGCCTTGCCGAGAGCGTGACGGGCTACGTGAGCACGGCCGGACGCGGGAGAGAGGCGTTTCCGTCCCTCGTCCTGCGTGCCCTCAAGCGGGCGCGTTACGACCCCCGCAACCTCGGGCACTCCGGACTTGCCAGCCCGGCCTATTGCCACTTCACCTCGCCGATCCGCAGGTACCCGGACCTCGTGTGCCATCGGGCGCTGCTGCGTGAGGTGGGCGCGGGAGACGACCCGCTTCCGGAGGACCTGCCCGAGCTGGCTGAGCAAACGTCCGTGCGCGAGCGCTCCGCCGCTGAGGTGGAGTACCGGGCGGATGCCATCTGTCTGGCGTGGTTGCTCGAGTCGCAGCTGTTCGAGCTGGGCTGGGAAGCTGTCTTTCCAGGGGAGATCATCGGCGTCATCGACTCGGGGATCTTCGTGCGCTTCGGTGAGGTCTTCGAGGGGTACGTGCCGGCGCGGCGCCTCGCGGGTGACTACTTCGAGGTGGATACGCTCGCAACGGCGTTGGTCGGCCGCCGGAGCGGCCGCCGCTATCGCCTTGGAGATCCGCTCGACGTGCGGATCGAGTCGATCGACCGCCCGGCGGGCAAGGTCGAGCTCTCGCCCGTGCGCGTCGGCTCCAGGTAGCCACCTACAATCGCCGTCGTGGCCAGAGACGGCGAGAAGCTCATCACCGACAACCGGCGGGCGCGCCACGAGTACCACCTGCTCGAGCGCCTGGAAGCGGGCCTCGTGCTGACCGGCACCGAAGTCAAATCCCTCCGCGACGGGAGGGCGATTCTGGGCCGTGCGTACGGCGATGTTCGGGGCGGCGAGGTGTGGCTCGTCGGTGCGCACATCTCGACCTACGACCAGGGGAACATGGCGAACCATGACCCCGACCGGGATCGCAAGCTCTTGCTCAAGCAGCGTGAGATCGCTTCGCTGATCGGGAAAGTGCAGGAGAAGGGCCTGACCCTGATCCCGACGAAGCTCTACTTCAAGAACGGGCGGGTAAAGGTCGAGCTCGCGCTCGCGCGCGGGAAGGAGGTACGCGACAAGCGGCGCGACATCGCCAAGCGCGACGCGGATCGCCAGATGGAGCGCGCCCTCAAGGTACGACGGTAGCGTGCCACGAGGCGGATCCGACGCAGCAAGACTGCGGCAGCGCCTCGGCAGCGAGGACGACTCCGTTCGGCTGAACGCTGCGCTCGACCTTGCCGACTTGAGCCTTGACGACGGAGTCTCCGTCCTGGTCGAAGCGCTCGCCCACCCGTGGCCCGTCGTGCGCCGGTCGTTCGCCCGCCGTGCCCTCGTCTCGCTCGGACGGGACGCCGTTCCCGCGCTCGAACGCGCGACGCGGGATGCCGGCACGCTTTGCGCACTCGGCGCCTCGCTCGCGCTCGTGGAGATCGACTCTCGCCGGCGCTCGACGTTCGCGGCCGCAATTCGAGGATCGCTTGCCGACGGCGGCTCGGCCGCTGAGGATGCGGTCGAATTCCTCTGGGATCGGCCCGAGGCAGCGATCGAGCTTTGCGCTGAGCTGCAGGCGCTCGTCGCCCGGGACGTCGCAGCCGACACAGCAGACTGGGATCGCGACCCGAGAATCCGCGCAGCTCTCCTGCTCGCGAGGACGGCGGGTGCCGACGTCGAGGTTCATTCGGCACTCATTCGGCTCGTAGCCGACGAGACGGCGCACCTACGCTGGGCCGGTGCGCTCGCGCTCGGCCACGCGGGCTTTGCGTCGGCCGCTGCGATTCGCGCACTGGGCGCGCGAACGATCGCAGAGGACGAGGCTCAGCGAGTGCGCGTCGCCGCGGCCTTCGCGCTCGCGCGCATCGGCGATCCGGACCTCGACACGATCCCGGCGCTCGGCGCGATGCTCGGCAGCGGTCAGCCGTGGTTGCGCGTTTCCGCGCTGCGAATAGCCGGCGAGATGGCGTCCGCCGAGCCGCGCTTCGAGCGCTCCGAGGTGTTCTACCGTTGGACGTACTCGGCGCATCCTGTCGCTCAGGCGGCTAATCGCGCCGGCGTGCTGGGCTGGCTCCTTGCGGCACTCGAGGACACTGACGCGAATGTCCGCCGGAACGCGATCCTCGCCCTCTCGTGGTGCGGAGACCCGAAGGACGAGGCGGCAAGGGCGCTCTCGGCGTTTCGCGGCGAGCGCTACTTCGAGTCACTCGCGGAAGAAGCTCGAACCCGCTTGCTGGGCCGGGACCGCCCTCTGGATGCCGAGCCCTCCGACTACGGGAGGATGGAGGACTTCTACCTGCAGGTGCCGATCATATGGACCAACGAGAAGCTCGATCGCTTCCGGGCGCTTCACCAAAGGGCGTGCCGCGACGGGCCGGCCACCGAGCTCGGTTACGACCTGCCGTATCCAAAGCACGAGTTCCTCCGCTACCTCTGTGACGAGCACGGCCTCCTGCTGCATGGAAGCGAGAAAACCGACTTGGAAGTTCTCAAGCCTCTCCGGTCCTCGACCGACTCGTCGCCTCACGGGAACGTAAGCGGCGTCTACGGCGAGCCCGATCCGATCCGGCCGATCTACTTCGCGGTGGTGGACAAGAAGAGGTCGTTCGGATTGATCAACACGTGCTTCGCGCTGGACGAGGCGGGCGGGGAGGATACCCGGCTCGAGCAGCCTGATCTCATCCGCTACTACCGACTCTCGGTCGGTGTGCTCGCCACCGGAGACGACTTCTGGCGCGAGGGGACCGTGTACGCACTTCCACGCGAGAGCTTCACGTTCTGGGAGGAGTGGACGAGCCGCGCGCCAGTGCGACCTGTCCTGAAGCTTTCGGTCGCGCGCGACGATCTGCCGCTCAAGGATCACGTGTGGGGTGCGGACCTGCGGAAGCCCGGGGACTTCTGGGTGGATCCGCGCAAGCCGTACCCGTACCTCGAAGACGTCTGGGCGCTGCCGCTTCGCACCCTGCCGTGACACGGCAAACTCGGATTCACAGGTACAATGCGCGGACAAACATACGGGGGCGACCTGGTTTCGACGTGGTCGGTTCTCCGGCAGAGCTGCAAGCCGAGGTCCCCGGTCGGCCTCGTTAATCAACCGGGAAACAACGTAAGTGCGGATCGTGAACTCGCACTCGCTGCCTAATCTCTAGAGACTAGGTACAGCGCGTCGCTCCGGGTCGGGCCCGTGACCCGGGGAGCGGCGTCAACCAACGGGCTCGGCGCCAAGGGAGAGCCAATCGCCTGCGGCGCGACACCGAAGGATGGCTAGCCCGGCGGTTGGTCGGCTGTCCACCGGCCGGCGGGCGAAAACGAAGGGCAGCCTAAGCTTGTAGACGTTCTGTCCGGTGCGTCCGCGGACGCGGGTTCGATTCCCGCCGCCTCCATCATCCCTGCAAATCGCGTTCTTTTCGGAGGGAATCGATCGACGTCGTCATGCCGCGCCGCCCTGCGATCGAGGAGGTGCTCGCCGAGCTCGGCTTCGAGCGGAGCGGCCGCGGACGCCGCGCGCGCGAACAAGAGCTACGTGTGGCACTCGAGTCGCTGGAGACCGTTGCGACGGAGATCGGCGAGACCGGCCGGAAGCTGGAGATCTGGGAGATCGGCGATCTGGCGAAGGCGCTTCGACCGTCCTGGGCGCACCGCTCGGGGAACATTCCCGCACGTGGCGCAGGTAGCTGCTCCGTCGCTTGACCGTGCCAGCGGGCATCCGACACGTGCGTCGACGGTCGCGTGCATCGGGAGCGCGCGGCGTTCAGTAACATCGTGCCGTGCGCGAGTTGCGTCGGGGCCTGTGGCACTGGGAGGCACCGCACCCGCAGTGGCGGCCGACCGAGCCGTGGAGCGAGAACGTGTCGTCCTACGCGATCGACGACGGGGAGCGG
>JACCTQ010000251.1 GCA_013812265.1 Actinomycetota bacterium | reverse complement strand
GCTCCGACGTCTCGGTGTTAGCCCAAGTGCCCGACGCGTGCTCGACGAAGATCCCGTCACTCGCGAGTGCGCGCAGGAAGCGATGGAGCGCGCCGGCGTCCGCGCCCGCCCGCGCAGCGAGCGCGTCGAGGGGCTGCGGTCCCCCGGCGAGCTCGTCGGCGATACCGAGCTCGGCGACGACGTGCAGCGCCTGCGTGTGCATCAGGCCCTGCATGAGTTGCCAGATGCGCTCTTCGGGATTCATGAGCGGTCGCGTGCTCTTGCCACGCCCGCAGCAACTTCGACGACGTCTGCATCGTCGAGTGTTCGGCAATCGAGCAGGCAGCGACCGTCGCGCACGATGCCGACGATGGGTGGCTCGCCTGCTCGGAGTTCGGCCGCGAGCTCGACCTCGACTGCACAGGCGTAACTCGGCAGCTCGGCCAGCGGCAGCGCGCCGCCGCCGACGCGGCCGACCGTCTGCTCGACCTCGCCGTCGACGAGGCGCGCCAATCGCTCTGCGCGCTCGCGCACGCTCTCCACCGGCTCCACCAGCATGCGCAAGACGGGAATCTCGCGAACCGCGCGGTCGGGGTCGAGGTAAAGCGCGAGGGTGCCCTCGAGAGCGGCAAGGGTGAGCTTGTCGGCGCGGAGAGCGCGCTGGAGCGGATGCCGCCGGAGACGTTCCACCAGATCGGCCCGTCCCACGACGATGCCCGCCTGCGGGCCGCCGAGCAGCTTGTCGCCCGAGAAGCAGGCGAGGTCGGCACCCGCCGAGAGGCTGGCTGCCGCGTCGGGCTCGGAGCCGAGCAAGCGCCGGTTGCTTGCCTCGAGGACGCCTGACCCCAGGTCGTCGACCAGAGGCAGGCCGTGAGCCTTCGCGATCCGCGCCAGCTCCGCCACGGCCGGCTGCTCCGTGAACCCGACGACGCGGAAGTTCGACTGGTGGACGCGCAGCAGAACGGCCGTATCGGAGCCGACGGCGGCCTCGTAGTCGGCGGCACGCGTCCGATTCGTGGTGCCCACTTCCCGCAGCCGAGCGCCCGAACGCGTCAGCACGTCGGGAATCCGAAACCCATCGCCGATCTCGATCAGCTCGCCCCGGGAGACGAGCACCTCGCGTCCCTCGGCAAGCGCGGCGAGCGCGAGCATGACCGCGGCGGCGTTGTTGTTGACGACGAGTGCCGCCTCGGCGCCGGTGAGGTGCCGGAGGATCTCGGCAACATGCTCCTGCCGTGATCCCCGGCGGCCGTCCAAGAGCTCGTACTCGAGGTTCGAGTACCCCTGCCCGACCTCGACCACTCGGTCCAGAGCCGGCCGCGCGAGCGGTGCGCGACCGAGGTTTGTATGGACCACCACACCGGTCGCGTTCAGCACGCGCCGCAGGTGGGGCCGGCGCAGCGCCTCGAGCTCTCCGGCCAGCCGTACGACGAGGTCGCCCGGATCGGTGCCGGCACGGATCTCCTCGCGCGCCCGATCGAGCGCCCGCCGTGCGGCTTGCACGACCTGTCCGCGCGGTTCACCCTCGAACCGCTGATCCCGCACGAGGTCGTCCACCGACGGCAGGTCTCTGAGTCTCACTGGGCGTCGGCCTTGACCGGCTCCAGGGGTGCCTCGGCGCAGCGCCGTTCGTGACATTCCAGCACCGTCTCGACCGCCTCGGCCGGATCGTCCGTCAGGAACAGCAGCTTCTCGTCCTCTGCCGAGATCATCCGCTCCGCCAGCGGCCCGGCGTGAATCCAGTCGAGCAGCCCGCGCCAGTACTGCCGGCCGACGAGCACGACGGGAAAGTCGAGCACCTTGTCCGTCTGCATGAGCGTGAGCGCCTCGAAGAGCTCGTCGAGCGTGCCGAAGCCACCCGGGAAGAGGACGAACCCCTCGGCCGCCTTCACGAGCATCACTTTGCGGGCGTAGAAATGCTCGAAAGTGACCGAGATGTCCAGGTAGGCGTTCTCGTACTGCTCGTGGGGGAGCGCGATGTTGAATCCGACGGAGACGCCGCCTGCCTCGTGCGCGCCGTGGTTTGCCGCCTCCATGACGCCTGGGCCCCCGCCCGTGACGACGGCGAAGCCCGCCTCGGCGAACAGGCGCCCGACCTCCCGCGCACCGGCGTAAGCCGCGTGCCCCTCCGCCACGCGCGCGGAGCCGAAGACCGTCGCGCCCGGGCGGCCGATGCGATCGACGGCCTCGAACCCCGCGAGGAACTGCGCCTTGATCCGCGAGGCGTGTGCCTCGTTGTCCAGACTGGTCCGCTCGAGGATCCGGCGATCCTCGCCTGGATGGAGCACTAAATCTCCTTTTCGATGTGGCTGGCGCTCATGGCCAGGCCGAGTGCTGCAGCGAGACCGAGGTACGTCACCGCCACGGCCACCCGCTGCCACGGCTTGATGCGGTAGTACCCAGCGGCGGCCGGGGTTCCCCGCTCGCGCCAGCGCCGCCACAGTTCGAGGCCGCCGAGCACGAGCA
>JACCTQ010000219.1 GCA_013812265.1 Actinomycetota bacterium | reverse complement strand
CCGGTTCGCCCGCTCGCCTCGGCCGCGAGGAAGTGGGCCGCGAGGATGCCCGCCGCCTCGTCGTCGAACCCGAGCTCACGCAGGCGATCGTGAGGACTTTGCAAGTCCACCCACCTCTTTTACCGGCCCGGGAAGGAATGCGCGAATGGAGGAGAAACCAGTCCGGATAGCGAGCGTCGCTGACTGGCCGACGTCGCACGGGAAGGTCACGGGGGAACCATGTTTCCCCCGTGGACCCCCTTCGGCTCCCGCCGGGCAGAGCCCGGCTCCGCCGGCTAATCGCTCCTGGCCCCCAGCAGCTGGAACACGCATCGTTCTTTAGATTTCTCGCGTGAGCGAGAATTCTGGGCTTGTTTTTGATCGCGTGGCTGCCGATTACGACCGCGTTCGGTCTTCCTACCCCGCTTCGCTCGTTGATGCTGCCTGTTCGACTGCCCGGCTGGATCGCGGTTCCCGCGTTGTCGAGGTTGGCTGCGGGACCGGCAAGCTGACCGGCGCTCTCGTCGAGCGCGGATTGCATGTCGACGCCGTGGATCCCGGTGCCAAGCTTGCCGAGATTGCCCGGCGTCGCCTCGGCGAGTCGCTCGTGCGCTTCCACCTCGGCTCCTTCGAGGCGGTGGAGCTGCCGGTTCGCGCTTTCGATGCCGTCTTCTCCGCGACCGCTTTCCATTGGGTCGACCCGGCTGTGAGTTGGGCGAAGGCGGCGCGTCTCCTTCGTCCCGGGGGAGCCTTGGCGTTGCTGACCCACGTCGGAGACATGACCGAGCTCGATCCGGAATGGCTCGCGGCGTGGCGGGAGGTCTTACCCGAGGCGGCAACCTGGGTTTCACGTGACGCGAAGACTCTGTGGGACGGTGCGGAGGCGCGTCACGAGAACGTGTCGGAGCTTTGGTCATGGCTTTCGAAGCACGACATCGCGAGACCCGAGGCGGCCGAGCTCTTCAGCGCTGCTGAGATCACGGCCGTGCCGATCGACAAGGAGCAGACCGCGGAAGAGTCTCTAGCGCTGGTGCGCACGAGCTCGTCATACATCCGGCTCGACGCAGAGTGCCAAAGGCGGCTCGATCAGCGTCTCCGCGCGGTGATCGAGAATGCGGGCGGGAAGGTCTCGTCGCGGACCTTCGCGACGCTCGTGACGGCCCGGGTGCGGCCGGCTAGGAGAGAACCGGAAGGGCCTTGACGATCCGTCCCGTTGATTCCCGCTTCGTCGCCGCGATGGCTTCGGCGATCTCGTAGATCTGGCGCGAAGCTTCGGCGTCGGGGTCTGCCGTGACCAACGGTTCTCCCGCGTCGGCGCACTCCCTGAGGGCCGGGTCGAGTGCGATCTGGCCCAGCAGCGGGATTCCGAGGGACTCGGCGAGGCGCTCTCCTCCTCCCGCGCCGAACAGCTCCTGGCCCGAGCCGACGAGGTACGACATGTTCTCGACCACGCCCAGCAGCCGCATCTGGGTCTTCCTCGCCATCAGCGCCGCGCGCACCGCCACCTCCTGCGCGGCGGGCTGGGGCGTCGTCACGAGCACGACCTCCGCGCGCGGCAGCAGCTGGCTCAGCGAGATGGCGACGTCGCCCGTGCCCGGCGGCATGTCCACCAGGAGGATGTCCAGCTCACCCCAGTGGACGTCGGAGAGAAACTGCTCGAGCGCGCGATGGAGCATCGGCCCCCGCCACATGACGGGCGCGTTGTCCTCCAGGAAGAAGCCGATCGACATCAGCTTGAGATCTCCCTTGACGGGGGGGACGATCATCCGGTCGACGACGATCGGACGCTGGTCAATCCCGAGCATGTGCGGAATCGAATGTCCGTAGACGTCGGCGTCGAGGATGCCTGTCCGGTATCCGAGCCGGTCGAACGCCGCGCCGAGGTTGACGGTGACGGACGACTTGCCCACGCCGCCCTTCCCACTCGCGATCGCGATCACGCGGGTCGCTCGGTCGACCGCAATGCCGTTCGGGCGCTTCGCGACCCCCCCGCGCAGCTTCGTCGAGAGCGCCGCCTTCTCGTCCGGGCTCATGACGTCGAACTCGAGCGTCACGTTCTCGACCCCCGGAAGGGGTCGCAGCACGCCGTCGACCTGATCCTGGAAGCTCGCCCGGAGTGGGCACCCGGCGACGGTGAGCGCGATCGTGACTCCCACGTGCCCCCCCTCGATGCGGACGTCTCGCACCATGTCCAGCTCGGTGACGGGCTTCTTCAGCTCGGGATCGATCACGCGCTCGAGGGCGCGGAAGATGTCGTCTCGACTTGGCGTCACGCGGTCGAGCGTACCAGCGGTCAGACGCTCGGGCAGCCCTGGTCCCGGTCTCAGCTCCGCGACAGGCGCTTCTTCAGCCACAGCCCGTTCCTGATCGCGTAACCCTGCCAGTCGTTGTTGAAGTAGGCGTAGACATCGGCGTCGGCTCGCCAGTCTTCGATCGTCGCGCCCAGGCCTCGAGCTCGCGCTCGGAGTAGTTGCCGTTCCGGCCGCGGGCTCCGTAGTGGAACCAGTCCGTCATACGGCCTGGAAGAGCAGGCCCGAAAGAAGCTTGGGGTAGAAGTACGTGCTCTTCTGAGGCATCGTCTCGCCGCGCTTCGCGACCGCGAAGACGTCCTCGATACGCGTGGGGCGCAGGAGGAAGGCCACGGCCGACTCGCCGGCCTCCACTGCGCGCACCGCCTCCTCCCAGTCCGGCGTGTAGGTGATGCCCTCGTGGCCGAGCCGGTCGACGAGCTCCACGTCGAGGCC
The DNA here is from genome assembly GCA_013812265.1 of Actinomycetota bacterium. Taxonomy (GTDB): domain Bacteria; phylum Actinomycetota; class Thermoleophilia; order Gaiellales; family Gaiellaceae; genus JACCTQ01. Next base: position 2,242 of record JACCTQ010000219.1, on the reverse strand, counting down.
GGCGCCGTCGACCGCGATCGTGGTTCGGCCGCGCTCGTGGACGACGACCGCGGCGTGATCACGGGAGAGCTCGGCGAGCTCGCGCAGCGCGGTCTCCGGGTCGGGCTTGGGGTCGCGACGGAGCTCTGCGAACGTCGGCGACGGCCGGGTGCGAAAGACGCGATGCGTCGGAAAGATCATCAGCCCGGGATCCCGTGTGCTGACGAGCACGGCGAGCACGAACCCGCCCTCGGGCGTCCCTTCCTCCTCGTGAAACGCGACCGCCGTCTCGTAACGGTGGTGGCCGTCTGCGATCAGCAGTTGCTGCTCCGCGAAAGCACGCTCAATGGCTGGATCGGCGTCGAGCCGCCACAGCGCGGCTCCATTCGTCTCGAGATCGGGACCGCCCGAGGGGATCTCGAAAGGGGGGATGCCTTCGTAGAGGAGGAGGATCGGCTCGAGCTGAGCGCGAACCGCGCGGAGTAGGCGCAGCCGGCCCTCCTTGGGACCACGGTGCGTGCGCTCGTGCGGGAGCACCACGCGGCGCTCGTAGGGCTCCACTCGAACCGCAGCGACGAGGCCGGTACGCGCGCGCGCCACGCCGTCCGGGCCGACGTAGTCCTGCCTGAGTGCCCAGTACGAGGGCTCGTGCTCGCGTACGAGGACGCCGTCCCGGAGCCAGTCCCGAAAGGCTCGCCGAGCCTGCTCCTCCGACTCCGGCAAGGTTAGGTGGACGACGTTGTGCTCGCTACGGGCAAGGTATCCCGCTCGGTCCTCCGGCGAGATGACGTCGTACGGAGGGGCGACGAGTGAGGCAAGCGGTCCCGCTCGTCCCTCGTCGTAGCGGACGGCCCGAAACGGCTCGACAGCGGCCACCGGATGAGACTAGCACCGGCCCTCGACGCAACTGCCGCCGCAGCCGTCCTGGGGACACCGGGGCCGGCTCGTTCGTGAATGATGTGATCGGAGGAGAGGGGGACCAAACGTCACAGCTATCCGACGAAGAGCTTTCCCGGCTGGCCCACGATCTGAAGACGCCGCTCGCGATGATCGTCGGTTACGCGGAGCTGCTGGACACCCGCGACGACGAGGAGATCCGGCGGGAGGCTCCTCAGCTGATCATGCAAGCGGCCGAGCGCCTCTCGAGCGCTCTCGATCAGCTGCTGGAATCGCTCGAGGCCGAGGCCGCGGAGACGGGAAGCTCGAACCAGAACGTCGAGCCCTGACCCTCGACGCTCTCGAAGGCGATGCTGCCGCCGTGGGCCTCGACGATCTCCTTGCACAGGGCCAGGCCGAGGCCTGCCCCGCCGATGTGACGGGTATCGGAGGAGTCGGCGCGGAAGAAACGGCGGAAGATCTGCTCGTGCTGGTATGCCGATGCCGTGGTCGACGACCGAGACGCGGACTGCGTCGCCCTGGCTCTCCGCATCCACGACGACCGGGCCTCCGTCCGGCGAGTACTTGATCGCGTTCGAGACGAGGTTCTGGAGCACCTGCGCGATCCGGCTCCTGTCCGCGAGGATCTCGATGTCCTCGGGGGGAACACGAATCCACTCGCCGACCTAGACTCCCGGAGTGAGCGCGATCCGCGAGCTCGAGGACGAACGCGTCGTCGAGGGCGTGTACGCCGTCGCGCGCAAGCAGCGTCTGCAGACTCGTGCCGGGCGACCCTACCTCGCCGTGGAGCTGGTCGACCCCACGGGCCGGATCCAGGCGCGCGTGTGGAACGACGTCGAGCTGCTCGATGCACGCTTCGCCGAGGGGGACGCCGTGCGCGTTCTTGGACGAGTCGAGCGCTACAGGGACAAGCTCCAGCTCGACGTGCGCTCGTTGGAGGTGGACGCCGAGGCAGACGTGGAGGCACTGACGCCGACTCTGCGCCGCGATGTCGACGAGCTCGACGGGTTCCTCGAGTTCCTCGCCGGCGAGATCGTAACGCCAGAGCTGGCGTCGGCTGTCTCGAGATGTCTCGACGACGGCGCCGTGCGGCCACGGCTGCGGGCGCTGCCGGCCACCCCCGACGGTCACCACGGCTACGCGGGAGGCCTGCTCGAGCACACGGTCGGAGTCGCCACCATCTGCCGGGAGACGGCGCAGCTTCATCCGCGGCTGCGGGCCGACCTCCTGCTCGCCGCGGCGCTGCTGCACGATGTCGGCCGGACGCTGGAGCTCGGTGGTCCGCCTGTCTTTCGACCGACCGCCGAGGGGCGGCTGCTGGGCCATGTCCACCTGGGCTTGCGGCTGATCGAAGAGCGCGCCGGCG
>JACCTQ010000130.1 GCA_013812265.1 Actinomycetota bacterium | reverse complement strand
CTTACAACTTCGCCGAGAACCGGGTCACCGATCATCGGATCAAGCTGACGCTGCACAAGCTCGACGCTGTCTTGAACGGTGAGCTCGGCGATTTCACCGAGGGGCTCGAGGGTGAGGAGCGCCGCCGAGCGCTCGAGTTGTAAAGGCGGCCCGCGGCCCGTGCAGAGCGCTGAAGCGACCATCCGATCCATCCTGCCGCGGGCGTCCGAGTACCTCGCCTCCAAGGGTGTGGATACGCCGCGCTTCGACGCCGAGCTGTTGCTGGCCCACGTGCTCCACTGCTCGCGACTCGACCTCTATCTGGAGCACGACCGGACTCTCGCGGAAGTGGAGCTGGAGCGGTTTCGCAAGCTTGTTTCCCGCCGTGGCCTCCGCGAGCCGGCCGCCTACATTCTCGGCGAGTGGGGATTCCGCAGGCTGACGCTCCGCGTCGACGATCGGGCTCTTGTCCCACGACCGGAGACCGAGGCCGTCGTCGAACGCTGCCTCGCTCGGCTCGAGGGCGTCGCGGCACCGCTCGTTCTCGACGTCGGCACCGGCTCGGGAGCGATCGCGCTCTCGATAGCGGACGAGCATCCCGGGGCGGTCGTGACCGCGATCGACAACTCCGCCACCGCTTTGGAGCTTGCGAACGAGAACCTCAAACGGACAGAACTCGAGCACCGGGTCCGGCTGGTTCACCATGATCTCGCCTCCGGCCTACCTACCGGGCCGTTCCACCTGGTGGTCTCGAATCCGCCCTACATCGGAGAGGATGAGATCGAGCTCGTCCAGCCCGAGGTGCGGGATTGGGAGCCACGGGCGGCACTCGTCGACACGGGTCAGACTTCGACCGTCGTGCGCGAGGCGTACGGCGAGTTGAGCTCAGGCGGGTGGCTCGTCCTCGAGATCGCTGAAGCGCGCGCCGACGCCGTCTCCGATGCCATGACAGCCCGCGGGTACGCGAGCGTGTGCGTGCTCGCCGACGCGGCGGAGCGCGAGCGCATCGTCGAGGGCCAGAAACCATCATGAGACGTGAATAGGATCTAGTTCGTGGAACCTGAGCTGGACACGCAGCTACAAGAGGTCGTGGCTGCGATTCGAGCCGGGAACCCCGTCCTTCTGCCGACCGACACGGTGTACGGGCTTTGCGCCAGCCCGTACCGCGAGGTGGATGTACGAAGGATGTACCGATTGAAGGGACGTGCGGAAGGCGAGCCCACCGCGCTCGTCGCTCCGACCCTCGAGCTGCTGTTCGAGTGCGTGCCGGAGCTGCGTGGGCGCTCGGGCACAATCGCGCGACGCCTCCTTCCCGGGCCGTACACCCTTATCCTCCCGAACCCGGCTCGGCGATTTCGGTGGCTGACGGGCGGGAATCCCGAGGCGATCGGGGTGCGCGTGCCGCGGTTGAGCGGTGACGTCCACACCGTCCTGAGGGCGGTCGGGGCCGTCGCCGCTACGAGCGCCAACTTGCCGGGAGGCACCGATCCGCGGACGCTCGCCGACGTACCGGGCCACATCCGGGCCGGGTGTGCTGCTGCTCTGGATGGCGGCGGGCTGCCCGGCACACCGTCCACGGTGCTCGACTTCACGGGCGACCAGCCCATCGTCGTCCGTGAGGGCATCGGCCCGGTCGAGGAGGCCGTCGAGCGGGCGTCGCAGGCAGTCGGCTAAGAACTCGTCCCAGAGCACCCGAAAGCGAAGCCTCAGAACCTCGCGCAGTATGCTGCGCGAACGGAAGTGGCCGTCGCGCAGGAGACACTCGAACAGCTACGGACAGGCGCCCTCGACGCCGTCGACCCCGAGATCGCGGAACTCCTGGGTCGTGAGCTCGAACGCCAGCGCGGCCAGATCGAGCTGATCGCCTCCGAGAACTTCACGTGGCCGAGCATCCTCGAGGCGGTGGGAAGCGTGCCCACCAACAAGTACGCCGAGGGGTACCCCGGCCGGCGCTACTACGGCGGCTGCGAGGTCGTGGACGAGATCGAGCAGCTTGCGATCGACCGCGCGAAAGATCTCTTCGGCGCCGAGCACGCGAACGTGCAACCACACGCCGGCGCCCAGGCGAACATGGCCGCCTACTCGGCTGTGCTCCAGCCGGGCGACACGATTCTGTCCCTGGGCCTGGATCACGGCGGTCATCTGACGCACGGCCTCAAGGTGAACTTCTCCGGGCGTCTTTACACGATCGCGCACTACGGAGTGGAACGCGAGACGATGATGGTCGACTACGACGAGGTCTTGCGGTCCGCCAAGGAGAGTCGCCCGAAGCTCATCGTCTGCGGCGGCTCGGCCTACCCGCGCAAGATCGAGGCTGATCGCTTCCGCTCGATCGCGGACGAGGTCGGGGCGCTGCTGCTCTGCGACATGGCGCACTTCGCGGGCCTGGTCGCTGCAGGCCTGCATCCGAATCCGGTTCCGCACTGCGACTTCGTCACGTCGACCACGCACAAGACGCTCGCCGGCCCTCGCGCCGGCTTCGTGCTCTGCACGGAGGAGCATGCCCAGGCGCTCGACCGGGCGGTCTTCCCGGGCATGCAGGGCGGCCCGCTTCAGCACACGATCGCCGCCAAGGCAGCCTGCTTCAGGATCGCGGGCACCCAGGCGTTCCGGGACTACCAGTCCCAGGTCCGAGACAATGCCGACGCGCTCGCTGACGCTCTCATCACCGGCGGGCTCGAAGTTCTCACCGGCGGCACCGACACGCATCTGCTGCAACTCGACCTGCGCTCGTCCGAATGGACCGGGAAAGATGCGCAAGAGCGGCTCGAAGAGGTGAAGATCACCACGAACCGGAACACCGTTCCGTTCGACGAGCGGCCGCCGATGATCGCTTCCGGCCTGCGCCTCGGCACCCCGGCCGCGACGATGCGCGGCTTCGACGAGGACGACTTTCGGGAGGTCGCGGACATCATCGTGGCGGCGCTTCGGCGCGACGCCGATCTCGAGGGCCTGCTCACGCGCACCCAGGCGCTGTGCGCCAAGAGGCCGCTGTACGAAGGTTTCCGGGCCTTTCCCGCCTTGGGCGGGAAAGGCTAGCGGTGACTCGTAACACTTCCGTGACGCAAGGCGTCACGGGAGTGCCGCAAGGCGTCACGGAAGTGCTGCACCCTCTCGTGCAGCACAAGCTCGGCCTTCTGCGCGATGCCTCCACGCCGACGCAGAGCTTCCGCCAGCTCGTGAACGAGCTGACGCTGCTCCTCACCTACGAGGCGACACTCGAGCTCGCCACCGAGGAGGTGAGTGTCGACACCCCGCTCGAGCAGACGACGGTGCAGCGGATCTCGGGGAAGAAAGTCGCCGTCTGCCCGATCCTCCGGGCCGGTCTCGGCATGCTCGACGGCGTCCTCTCCCTCATCTCGGGCGCGCGCGTTGGCTTCATCGGCCTCTACCGGAACGAGGAGACACTCGAGCCCGTCGAGTATTACGTCAAGCTGCCGCAGGACATCGCTCAGCGGGATGTGATTCTGCTCGACCCGATGCTCGCCACGGGGAACTCGATCGCCGCGGCGGTGTCGAGCGTCAAGGAGGCCGGTGCAGATTCGATCCGGCTGATCGCCCTGATCGCCGCGCCAGAAGGCATCGAACGGCTTCACAGCGAGCACCCGGATGTCCCTGTCGTCGTGGCGGGAATCGACCGTGCGCTGAACGAGCGCGGCTACATCGTCCCGGGTCTCGGCGACGCGGGCGATCGACTGTACGGGACGAAGTGAGTTCCAGACTAGGCCGTCTGTGGGCGCTCGCCCGAAGCTGCGCCGGGTGACAGCAGCCCGGGGCGGCGCATCGCTTCCAGCCAGACCGTCCGCTGCTCCTCCGGTGAGCCGCGGCTCGGGAGCCGCTCTGCGACCCAGGCCGGAGCGGCGGTCGGAACGTGGCCATGGATGGGAGCGATTCCCTGGCGGCGCTCTTCACCCAGGGTCTCGCCCGGAGCGATCAAAACCTCGCTCAACGTCTCGCCCGGGCGGATCCCGACCACGTCGAGCTCGGGCTCACCCTCACCGCCGGTGCGGCTCCAGAGGCGTTTGGCCAGCTCGCCGACCGTGAGGACGAGAGGGTCGGAGGCGGTAGCGAGGACCGGGCCCTCGGCCGCCAGCAGAGCGCCGTGGGCGGCGAGGGTGACAGCGTGCCCCGTGGTCACCCAGTACCGCAGCATGCCGGTGTCGGTCACAGTCAGCGGCACCCCGGCCCGCGCCTGTCGTAGAAAGAGCTCGGAGACGCTGCCGGCACTGCCGAGCACGTTGACGAAGCGGACGGCGATGCGGCGACCGCCCGCGCGCCTCGCAGCGTACGCCGAAAGCTGCTCCATGAAGCGTTTGGTCTTTCCGTAGAAGCTGGCGGCGAGCGCCGCCTTGTCCGTAGAGGCGACGACTACGGTCTCTACCCCGACGGCCTCGGCCGCTCGGAGCACGTTCCAGCTGCCGCGAAGATTCGTGTCCACGAACTCGTCGGGGAAGCTCTCGGCCCAGTCCACGTGCTTGTAGGCGGCAAGGTGGAAGACGACATCCGGGCGGGCGTTCGCAATCTCTCGCTCCATCCGGCCAGAGTCTCGGACGTCGCACAGGACATGCGCGATTCGCTCCAGCGCGAGGGCATCCCGCGCCCGCCGGTCGGCGATCAGCGAGGCCTCGTGCGCATCGAGGACGGTGATGCGCTCGGGCCGGAAGCCGACCAGAAAGCTCGTCAGCGCGCGGCCGATCGAGCCGCCGCCGCCCGTAACGAGCGCGCGGCGTCCACCGAACTGCTCCTGCAGCTCGAGGAGAGACGGCACCGGATCGCGCCGCTCCAGCACCGTGTGCCACGCGAACTGGTCGGCCGGAATACGGCGGGCCTGCCTGCGCGTGGTTTCCGGGCTCTGCAGAGCGCGCTCCATAGCCCGGTAGCCTGCCTTCATGAGTTGCGACCGAGCCGGGTCGGGCTCGTTGATCTCCGCAACGAGGTACGGCACCAGCCGTCCGAGCTGCCGGACCGCATCGTCTAGCTGCAGCTCGCCGTCGCCGTAGGGAAGACCTTCTCCGAGGAGGCCGTGGGCATCCGAGACATGCGCCACGTGGCACTCAGGCCCGAGCTCGTCGACGTAGCGCGTAAGGTCGAGCTCGTCGTCGGAGGCCAGCTCGTGCAGCGACGGGTACGCAGCGACAAACGTGCGGAACAACCCCGCATGGGACGTGTCGATCGTGAAGCCGAGCTCGGGCACGCGTTTGCGCCAGGCCAGCAGGTCACGCCAGTGGCCACCGATGGGAGAGAGGTACACGCCGCCCGTGCGCATGCGGAGAACCGGCGGCACGTTCTCGATCAGCGGCGTGACCCCCGCCGCGAGACAGGCGTCGGAGTAGAAGCGAAGGAAGCGCTCCACCTCTGCCTCGTCGGCCGGCTCGCCGGAGCGAAAGTCGTCGGCGGCGAGCGGAGTGAACAGGTGGATGGTGAGAACAGGAGATCCGACCGCGGCCGCAAACCGGACGCTCCGCTCGATCCCGCGCCGGGCTTCGTCGTCGAGCCGGTCGACGCGGACGAACGCTCCGCTCGGCCAGCTGACGGGAGCCTCCGCGGTGACCGCGAGCTCCAGGCCGTCCAGGCCGCGCCGTGCGGCATCCGCGGCGCGGTCGAGCGCCGAGTCCTCCGCGACGTGCGCAGGGCTAAGGCAGAGCTCGAGCCCGCTCCACGGCCCGCCGGTCAGCCGATCCGCGATCTGATCCGGCTCCGGCGCGGCCTTGAGCAGAACGAGCGGCCGTCCGCAGAGATCAGGAAGATCAGTCAAGGGCGCTGTGCCTCAGCTCGAAGCCAATCCACATAGAGCGAGATAGCTTCCTCGAGCGGACGGACGTCGAAGCGTGGCTCCTCTCGCTCGCTGACGACGTAGCTCTCGTTCTCGCCGGGTGGTAGCTCGCCGCCGGGTGTCTCGATGGGCGACGAGGACCCGGCTGCCCGGCGCACGAGCTCCGCCGCCTCGATCAAGGACGTGGCGACACCGCGGGCGAGCACGATCGTCTCGCCCCAGCGGCGATTCCGGACGATGGCCTCGAGTGCTTCCACGGCATCGTCCACGTAGAGGAAATCACGTGTGCGGCTCGGGTCACCGGGAATGACGATCGGTGCTCCGTCGAGCGCGCGGGCGGCAAAGGCCGCAATCGCGCCCGTGGCGCCTTCCCGGGCGATCTGCCCCGGTCCGAAGACCGACGTGCAGCGAACGACGGTGGACGGCGCGCCGTGCAGCTCGCACGCGAGCTCGCCGAGGCGTTTGCTCAGCGCGTACGCGTCCGGAACCGGCTCGACCGCGGCGCGGACGGTGGAGGGGTAGACGAGGCCCGCCGCGTGCTCCGCGCACGCCTCGAGGAGGTTGAGCGTCGTCCCGGCGTTCTCGCGCACGGCCCGAGCGGGATCGCGCGCTGCGGACGTCGGATCGGGCAACCCCGCGAAGTGAAGGACAGCATCACAGCCACGCACCAGGCTCCGTGCCTGCTCCCCGCCGGCATCGATCGCCTGAGGAGCGAGCTGCCGGCTGAAGCTTCGCTCCACGCCGCCGGGTCGTGTGATCGCGACGACTTCGTGGCCGCGCTCGCGGAGGAGAACGGCGCTGCGCCAGCCGAGGAAGCCTGCCGCGCCGGTGACGAGGAATCTCATCGCCGCATGTAGTCGGCCAGGAGGTGCTCGTACGTGAACGGCGTCATGTAGGTGCACGCCGGCTCGTGCGCGGGCTTCGCGCCGGCGACCAGGGCGGCTATGTCGGCGACCGTCACGGTCTCGGCAGCCACGTTGGCCGTGACCATCTCCATCGAGGTGTCGAGCAGGATTCGCGCCGCGTCCTGGACGTGTGCGACGCCAATCGTCGCCCGGCCTCCTTCGTCCAGAGGAAGAAGGGCACCCTCGGCGGCGAGCCGTTTGAACTTGTCGACCACCGTCTGTGATTCCGGCCGGCCATGCTGAATCGGGCTCGGCCCGTACAGAATCCCGAGGCGCAGGATTAGCAGCAGGAAGCCGTGCTTTCGCGCGTAGAGCTGAAGGCAGAGCTCACCGTAGATCTTCGAGAGGTGCGCGAGATCGGTCTGCGGCCCGTACGGATGATCCGCGCCCACGTCGCCGCGTGGGGAGGGTCCGTACACGTGCAATGAGCTAGCGAACACGACCGGCGGCCCGCCCGCTGCTGCCACCGCCTCGGCCACTCGCCGCACGCCGGACACGTTCGTTTCCTCCGTGTAGTCGGGATCCCGCTCGGAGATGGGCCGGCTTGCCTGCGCGGCCAGTATGTAGACGCGCGCGAAAGAGGCTCCCAGGACGCGATCCAGATCCTCCCGGCTGCGGATGTCCACGGTCTCGACCTGGGCTCCGCGCCGCTCAAGCCCGTGGAGCTGAGGTCTGTCGGTCGCGTACCAGTTGTCGGCGAGCACGACTTCGTGTCCGCGGTCGAGCGCGAGCTCAGCGACAGCGCCGCCGAGGTATCCGGCGCCGAGAATCAGGATCGGACCCTCGTCTGGGCGTGAAGTCACCTATGTCCGCCCGAGCGAAGCGAGGGTCTAGCGCACTCACAGGAAAATGCGCAGCATTTTCTGCGACTCAGACTAGATTCGGGTGACGTTCGGGCCGTCCGGGACGACGTTCCGCGTGTCCACGATGAGATCGGCGTGCTCCCAGAGGGGGTTCGAGAGGAACTGCCGGTGCTGGGTCAGCATGACGACGCAGTCGGCGTCGGACACGTTCTCCTCCGACCAGTCGACGCTCTCGTGACGCATTCCCTCGAGCTCGATCTCGGAGACCCACGGGTCGCAGTAGCTGACCTCGCCGCCACGGGCAAGCAGCTGGCGCATGATCTCGAGGCTCGGGGACTCCCGCGTGTCGTGCACGTCGGCCTTGTACGCGACACCGAGCAAGAGCAGCTTCGAACCCTTGATGGGACGGCTTGCGTCGTTCAGCGCGTCGCTCACCTTCTGAATCACGTGCAGAGGCATCCTGGTGTTGATCTCGTGCGCGGCCTCGATCAGCTGCGGCGAGTAGCCGTACTCACGCAGCCGCCATGCGAGGTACTGAGGGACGATCGGGATGCAGTCGCCTCCGAGACCGGGGCCTGGGTAGTGCGGCATGAAGGCGAAGGGTTTGGTCGCGGCTGCCTCGATCACGTCCCAGGCCGAGATGCCGAGCCGGTCGCACATGAGAGCGAGCTCGTTTGCGAGCGCGATGTTGACCGCGCGGAAGGTGTTCTCGTGCAGCTTTGCCGTCTCCGCCACCATCGGGCTCGAGGTCGGCACGACGCGGTCGACGATCTGGCGGTACAGAAGCTCCGTCCGGCGGCGGCACTCGGCCGTGACGCCGGCCACGAGCTTGGGGGTGTTCCGGATCGTGAATCCGCCGGTGTTACCGGGATCCACGCGCTCGGGGGCGTAGCCGAGGAAGAAGTCCTTCCCGACCTCGCCGGCCCCCCGTTCGAGAATGGGCAGTACGACCTCCTCGGTCGTTCCCGGGTGCGTGGTCGACTGGAGCACGACGAGCTGACCCGGCCGGAGATTCGAGGCGACTGATTCCGCAGCGGAGACAACGTAGGAAAGGTCCGGGGTCCGCGTCTTCGAGAGCGGGGTGGGCACGCAGATGGTGAGCGCGTCCAGGTCGGCGACCGCGGCGTAGTCGGCGGTCGCCCGCAAGGTCCCGGAGAGCCCGGCGTAGCGGTCGGCAGGCACGTCGACGAGGTACGAGCGCCGCTCCTGCACCGCTCGCACGCGATCTTCGCTGAGATCGACGCCCGTTACGTCGAACCCGACCTCGGCGAACGACATCGCCAGCGGTAGGCCCGCGTAGCCGAGGCCGACGATTCCAATCGTCGCCTGGCGCGTGGCAATCCG
>JACCTQ010000124.1 GCA_013812265.1 Actinomycetota bacterium | reverse complement strand
CTCGGGCACCGTGCTGGCCATCGCCATCGGCTCACTCGGCCTGCAGGGCCTGAATCTCGGCATCGATTTCGAGGGCGGAACGCAGGTCACGTTCAAGACGCCCGCCGCGACGCCGATCGGCGACATCCGGCAGCAGGCTGACGCGATCGGACAAGGCGACGCGATCATCCAGGGACGCGGCGAGCGAACCGGTCAGGAGAGCTACCGTGAGTTCCAGGTGCGCGCGGAGTCGCTGCCGTCCGCCGAGTCCGCGCGCTTCCGGGAAGCGCTCCGGGACGAGTTCGGCGCCACGTCGTTCGGCAGCAAGAACGTGTCCGAGAGCTTCGGACGCCAGATCGCGAACTCCGCGATCCTGGCCATCCTCTTCTCGCTGTTTTTGATCGTCCTCTACATCGCCTTTCGATTCCAGTGGAAATTCGCCCTTCCCGTCATCGCGGCCATGGTGCACGACGTGATGATCACGGTCGGCGTCTATTCGTTCACGGGACGCGAGGTGAGCACCGCGACCGTGGCGGCGGTGCTGACCGTTCTCGGCTACTCGATGTACGACACCATCATCATCTTCGACCGCATCCGGGAGAACCTGCCGCTCATGCGGCGCGCGTCGTTCGCCACCATCGCGAACGTCTCGCTCTGGGAGACGATCAGGCGCTCGCTGGCCACCACGTTCATCACGCTGCTTCCGGTCGGTGCGATCCTCTTCTTCGGCGGCGACACGCTCAAGGACTTCGCCTTCGCGCTCCTGATCGGAATCGGCTCCGGCGCGTACTCGACCATCTTCATCGCCACGCCGCTGCTCACGATCTGGAAGGAGCGCGAGCCCGAGTACGCCCGCCTGAAGGGACTCGAGGGCCCGGACGCGGAGGGGCAGGACGAGGGTGGATCGCCCGCTCGGCGCCGTCCGCTTCGGCGGCGTGGAGAGGGTCCTGTGGTCGATCCGGGAACGCTCGCCCTCGAGCAGGCGACCGAGGCCGCCGCGGCGCAGCCGTCGCCCTCCCTTACGGACCTGACGCCCAAGCCCGCTGCTCCGGGCGACCGATCCGCGCAGGCGAAGCGCGAGCGGCGCAAGCAGCGCCGGCGGACGAGGCCTCATGGCCGAGCCCGCTAGGACGCTCCGCGACCTGACCGAGCGCTTCGGGCTCGCCGCCTTCGGCGCGGCGGTGCTGACGGCGGAACGGGCCGACCGGCTGGCCGAGGAGCTGGCCAGGCGCGGGAACGTCACGCAACAGGAGGCGCGCGAGCTGATCGACGAGACGATGCAGCGCTGGCGCGGAGGAACCGCGCAGATCGGCGAGCGTGCCGGGAGCGGGCTCACCGGGATCCTGCGGGAGCTCGGCCTGGTCACGCGCAACGAGTACGAGGAGCTCGAGCTGAGGATCGCGCAGCTCGAGCATCGCCTTCGCCTCGTCGAAGATAGGGGGCCAGCGTAAGCTCGCCGCCGGCGACGCGAAGCCTCGGGCGCGTGTCGGAGATCGCGCAGGTCGCGGTCAGGCACGGGTTCGGCTACTTCTTCCAGCGACATCGGCTGACCGATCTCCTGCCGCGCGGGAGCGCGGCCCGGCTCGCCGAGGTGGCCGCCGCTGACGGGGCTCCGTCGGCGCGCGGCCGCCATCTGAGGGAGATGCTGGACGAGCTGGGCCCCACGTTCGTGAAGTTCGGCCAGCTGCTCTCCATGCGGCCCGACGTCGTCCCGCCCGACATCATCTCCGAGCTCCGCGGTCTCCAGGACGACGTGCGGCCGTTCCCCTTCGAGCAGGCCCGCCGGGTCGTCGAAGAGGACCTCGGCCTCCCGCTCGAGCGCCTGTTCCTCGAATTCGAGTCGAAACCGATGGCAGCGGCCTCGATCGGCCAGGTGCACCGGGCGGTGCTCCCCAACAACCAGGCGGTCGTGGTCAAGGTGCAGCGGCCCAACGCACCCGGCCAGATCCAGGCCGACCTAGCACTGCTCTACCGGGCGGCGCGGATCGCGAAAGAGCGTGTCCGGGCGCTGGACTTCATTGATGCGCACGCTCTGGTCGACGAGTTCGCCCGCTCGATCCGTCAAGAGCTCGACTATCGCCTCGAGGGCCGAAACGCCGAGGCGTTCCGCAGAAACTTCGCCGGCGAGCCGCACGTGCGCGTCCCCAAGGTGTACTGGAGCTACACGCGAGCGCGGGTGCTCACGCTCGAGTACCTGTCCGGGATCCAGCTCGCCGATCTCGACTCCCTCTCGTATTCGATCCAAGATCGCCGGCGCCTCGCATATCTCATGGCCGAGGCGTGGATGGCCATGATCTTCAAGAACGGGTTCTTCCACGCAGACCCGCATCCGGCGAACGTCCTCGTGCTCGACGGTGGCAAGGACATCGGTCTCGTCGACTTCGGGCTGGCCGGCAAGCTGACCGACGAGGACATGTCGAAGCTCACGCGGCTCTTCATCGACGCTGCGAACGAGAACGTCGAGGCCCTCCCGCGCAGGCTCGCAGATCTGGGTGTGCGGTATCCCAAGGAGCGGGAAGAGCAGTTCGTTGCCGAATTGCGCGAGCTGTTCTACCGCTATTACGGCGCGAACCTCTCGGACATCGACCCTCTGCAGGTGATACGCGAGGGCTTCACGCTCATCTACTCCCTGAATCTCCATCTGCCGACCCGATTCGTCATGCTCGACAAGGCGATCGCCACCCTGGCCTCCGTGGGCGTCGAGCTGTATCCCGACTTCAACGTCTTCGAGGTGGCGAAGCCCTACGCGCGCAACCTCCTGCTCGGCCGCTACACGCCGCGCCGGGTCGTCTCCCGCGCGCGCCGCGAGTCCATGAAGCTCGCCCAGGTCGTGCTGGAGACGCCGTACCAGCTCCACGACGTCCTCGAGCAGGCGCGCGACGGCCAGATCGAGGTCGGCTTCGTTCACAAGGGGCTGGACGAGTTCATGGCGAAGATCGACGTGGCCTTCAATCGCCTGGTCATGGGGCTCGTCGTGATGGGTGGGCTGATCGGCTCCAGCCTGATCGGAATCTTCGCCGAGGAGGGCCCGCACCTCGTCGGCGTCCACGTCCTCTCGCTGGTCGGCTTCGCGCTCTCGGGCGTCCTGGGCCTTTGGCTCCTGCTCGCCGTCATGCGCTCCGGGCGTCTGTAGCTGAAGTCCGCCGGGCGTCGTTCGCGCGGGACGGTTGTTGATCGATCGGCACACATCTGCGTCCAGGGGACAACTGTTCCGACCGGAGGGACGGTGCTAGCTTCGAAGTGTGTCGACCGGTCTCCTCGTAGCCCAGCCCGAGCCTGATACACGGCAGTTCCTCGGCCGCCACCTGACCGAGGACGGCTTCGACGTGCTCGAAGCGGAAGCGGCTGACGAGGCGCTCGACCTCGCCGAGCGAAAGCAGCCGGGCCTCGTGCTCGTGGATACCGTGCTCGCCGACTGCTCCGGGCTCGAGCTCTGCCGGCGCCTTCGGGAGGGAGAGCCGGGACGGCTCTGGAACCGGAACATTGCCCTCATTCTCTTAGGTGCCGCGGAGGCTGATTCGGTCGACCGAGTGCGGGCTTTCGCACGCGGCTGCGACGACTACGTCGGGAAGCCTTTCGTGTACGAGGAACTCGTCGCGCGGATCAGGGCGGTCCTGCGCCGGGCACTGCCGCAGCCACCGGACCGGATTCGAGCCGACAGGATCGTCGTCGACCGGGCAGCACGCCGCGTTACGGTCTCGGGCGTCCGGGTGGATCTCTCCGGCAAGGAGTATCAGCTGCTCGTGAAGCTGGCCAGCGAGCCGAATCGCGTCTTCACCAAGGACGAGCTGCTGCGCGACGTGTGGGGGTTTCGCACGTCGGGCCGCACGCGAACGCTCGATTCACATGCATCGCGTCTCCGGCGCAAGCTCGGGGCCGCGGCCTCGGAGGAGTACGTCGTGAACGAGTGGGGTGTGGGGTACCGGCTTCTTCCCGGCTAGCGCGCACCTCTTGCACCGCCTGCGGCGCGAGATCGGTAGCACCCTGACCACTTTCGGCACAGCCGCTGACGTAACGCTCGCCGAGTTGGCTGTCGAGGCGTTCTACCCCGCCGTCCGAGACGGCTGCGGAGCTGGTGGCGCTGTCGAACAACGAGCGGAGGTGACGCAGCCGCGAGTGCTGCGGTGTTGTTTGCATCGGTACCGACACGGGTCCGGCCCGTCGAGGGTTTTGACTGCAGAAAGCATGCCGGAGGCGGTCCCTAGCTTTGCCGTTTCTGTCGCGGGTTGACAAATGACATCTCACAGGCATTATTGAGCTACCAAGCGAACGTGTCTCCCAAGGTCAGGAGCCCGTACGTCCAGAGTGGCCGCGGCAGAGCTCGAGGCAACCGGGATCGCCTCCGTCATCGTCGTCTTCAGGGACGGCGGCGACGGCGCACCTTCGAGGCTGCCCGGTCGACTCCAGGATCTCTTCGTCCGCTCCGAGCTCAGCCAGCCCGGAGCGGTCGCCGTGGAAGCAGGCGGCGACGCGTCCGTTGCTCCGCCTGTGCGCCTCTTCCCCAACCTCGGCGTGGCGTACGGGACCGTTACGGAGGAGGGGCTGGCCGGTCTTCGGGCCAGGGACGACGTCGAGACCGTCACGGGTGCTCCGCGGCTGAGTCTGATCCGCCCCCGTCGTGTCAGGCCGGCCCGCTTCGATGAGCGAACGACCTGGGGCATTGCTGCGCTCGGCGTCCAACAGCTCTGGCGGGGCGGCCTCACAGGCGAAGGGGTGCTGGTAGGCCATCTCGACACTGGTGTCGATGCGCGGCATCCGACGCTCCGACGGGCAATCGCCCTCTTCGCCGAATTCGACCACCTCGGCCGGCAGCTCAACTCGGGCGGGCAGGCCCACGACACTGACGACCACGGTACGCACACCGCCGCGACGGTCGCCGGGAGACCTGTGCGGGGAAGACACGTGGGCGTAGCTCCTGCCGCGCTGCTGGCCAGCGCCGTCGTGATCGAAGGTGGAGACGTGGTCGCCCGGGTGCTCGGCGGGATGGACTGGGCGGTCGGCGCCGGCATCCGGATTCTCACCATGTCGCTCGGGTTCCGCGGTTTGTGGGAAGACTTCCTTCCGCTGACGCGCATCCTGCGGCGCCGGAACGTCCTGCCCGTCTTCGCTGTCGGCAACGAGGGACCCGGAACGAGCCGCTCGCCGGGCAACTACCCGGAGGCGCTGTCCGTGGGGGCTGTGGATTCCGCCGGGGCTGTCACCGAGTTCTCGTCCAGCCAGCGCTTCCGGCGAGACGCCGAGCCCATCGTGCCGGATCTCGTCGCGCCGGGGAGCCAGGTCATCTCCGCGAGGCCCGGGGGTGGCTACCAGGCCATGGACGGCACCTCGATGGCGGCTCCCCATGTCGCCGGGCTGGCCGCGCTCCTCGCCGAAGCCAAGCCGGAAGCGACGGTGATCGAGATCGAGCGGGCGATTTTCGCCTCATGTGACCGGCCCAGCGGCATGCAGGCCGTGCGAGCGAATCGCGGCATCCCGAACGCCGTTCGTGCGCTGACCGCGCTGACCGACCCATAGACTCGACGGTCGTGGCGAGGGTCGACCCCGAGCTCCGGCGCCAGATGGCCGAGGCCCGGGCAGCAGTTGGACCTCTCACGGCGGTCGTCACACTCCGCGAGGCCGGCTCGGAGGGCACTTTGGACGATCCGGAGGGCACAGGCGCAATGACGGCCGAGCTCCTTCGGCGTGTGGAGGCCGCGGTGGGGCAAGGCGCCGAGGACGTGAACGTCTTTCGCAATCTCCGGTCTTTTGCAGTGGTGGCCAGTCCCGATTTTCTGGCCGAGTTGCTGGATCAACCGGAGGTGGAGGCCGCGACGGCCGGCCGTCGCATCGACCAATTACAGGATCCGCGTTGAGGGAGATCGGGCTGCGTGACAACACAAGCTCTTGGTTTCGAGACGAGCTCAGGTCTCCGTCAGTACTCGAAGATCTGCCGAACGATCCCCCGCGCGTCCCTTAGCGCGATGCGGTCGCCGCGGTTGTTGAGCATCGCTCTCCGTCGGCCCGCGTAGAACCGGTCGGCTGTATTCACTCCCGGCCCGGAGTAGACGCGCAGCCTTCCGCTGGGAGAAATCGTGTATCCCGGCGGGAGGGTGATCCGGGTTCGAGCGGGATCCTCGAGCGACCACCCCTCCAGGTCGACCGGCTGCGCTCCCACGTTCGCGATGAGCACGAACTCGCCGTTATGAGG
>JACCTQ010000120.1 GCA_013812265.1 Actinomycetota bacterium | reverse complement strand
GGATGTAATCGTCGCCGTGCCGGCGTGCTTCCGTGCGCATCGCGGCCGAGTCCGAGCCCGAGCCGGGCTCGGTCAGCGCGTAGGCCGGGAGCCATTCGCCGCTCGCCAGGCGGGGCAGGTAGCGCCGTTTCTGTTCGTCCGTTCCGGCGAGCTTGAGACCCAGCGAGCCAAGCTCCTGAACGGCGAGAATCAGCCCCGTGGTAGCGCAGACCCTGGAGATCTCCTCGATCGCCACGAGCACCATGAGTGCACCGGTGCCGGTGCCGCCGTACTCCTCGTCGAACGGAAGACCGAGCAGCTGGTGGTCACGCATCAGCTCCACCATGTCCCAGGGAAACTGCGCCGTCTTGTCGATCTCGGCCGCGCGCGGTGCGATCCGCTCCTGCGCCAGCGTCCGGATGAGCTCCCGGATCTCGCGCTGCTCCTCGCTCAGGGGTTCGTAAGGCACGGAACGATTCTAGGCGGGCTCGTGACAGACGGCCTAGGTCGCGTGGTCGAGCATGATCTCCTCCTTCGGGTGGGCCAGTCGAGCCTAGAGCGCGGTTCGTTAGCCTCCCTGCCATGACCAACGCGACGCTGCACACCAATCACGGCCCGATCGAGGTCGAGCTCCACACCGCAGACGCCCCGAAGACGGTTGAGAACTTCGTGCGACTGTCCCGGGACGGTTTTTACGACGGCCTGGCCTTCCACCGGGTGATCCCCGATTTCATGATCCAGGGCGGGGATCCGAAAGGTGACGGCACGGGCGGGCCTGGGTACCAGTTCGAGGACGAGCAGAACGAGCACCGGGTCGAGCGAGGCGCTCTGGCCATGGCAAACGCCGGGCCGAACACGAATGGAAGCCAGTTCTTCATCGTCATCGCCGAGGCCTGTCCCTGGCTCAACGGCAAGCACACCGTCTTCGGCCGGGTTACGAACGGCATGGAGGTCGCCGACGCGATCTCGACGCTGCCCCGCGATGCGCGCGACCAACCGCGTGAAGCGGCGAAGATCGAGCGAGTCGAGCTAGTCGCCGCATGATCCTCGAGAACGGCCTCATCCGCACCATGGACTCCTCCATGCCGGTCGCCCGCGCGCTGGCGATCGCGGCTGACCGCATCGCCGGTGGCGTGGGAACGCACGAGACAGCGCTCGCCACACCGGAACGCGTCGACCTCGGTGGCCGCTGCGTCTTGCCGGGATTCTCCGACTCGCACGTCCACTTCCCGACGTGGTCGCTGGCACAGCGAGAGGTACGGCTCGAGGCGGCGACCTCGCTCGAAGACGCGGTCGGCCGAGTGGGTAGAGCGGCGGCATCGGTACCGGCGGACCGGTGGCTGCTCGGGCGTGGCTGGCGGGACAGCGACTGGCATACGCCGGCCCAGCCGACGAAGACGGCGCTCGATGCCGTGACAGGCCCCACACCCGTCGCGCTGACCTCTCGCGACGGCCACTCGTTGTGGCTCAACTCGGCCGGCCTGGACCGCGCGAACGGGGACTTTCAGCTAGAGGGCGGCGTCGTCGAAATCGACGACCGCGGCCAGCCTTCGGGTGTCCTGCGCGAGGAGTCGGCATGGAGGTTCCGCGATCGACACGTCGTCATCTCGGATGACGAGTACGTGGAGGCGACCCGCGCCGGAATCAAGCTCGCGAACGCGCGCGGCGTGACCGCCGTCCACGACAAGGACGGCTGGGTCGGGGCTCCCCGCTTCTGGCAGCGCCTGGAAAGCGAGGG
Organism: Actinomycetota bacterium; assembly: GCA_013812265.1. Lineage (GTDB taxonomy): Bacteria > Actinomycetota > Thermoleophilia > Gaiellales > Gaiellaceae > JACCTQ01. The sequence continues at coordinate 1,199 of JACCTQ010000120.1, read as the reverse complement.
CGCACTCACTCTCCGAGTGTGGCAGTCGCTTCCTCACGAGCGCGTCGAGGAGCTCGAAGCACTCGGGCTCCGAAGCGGCTTCGGCAGCCCCTTGCTCCGCCTGGGCTACCTGAAGGTCTTCATGGACGGAACGCTCGGCTCGCAGACCGCACGTCTGCTCGACGGCTCGGGCGTCGAGATAACGAGTCGCGAGGAACTCGCGGCCATAGTCCGACGCGCGGCCCGTGCGGGCTGGCCCGTGGCCGTTCACGCGATCGGTGACCAGGCGAACCGCGATGCCCTCGACGCGTTCGAAGCCACGGCAGCCGACTGGCAGCCGCTCGGGCTCCGTCACCGGATTGAGCACGCACAGCTCCTGGCGGCGGAGGAGGTGGCGCGGTTCGCCACTGTCGGCGTCGCCACGTCCGTGCAGTTCAGCCACGCCCCGTCCGACCGCGACCTCGCAGATCGTTTCTGGGCCGGTAAGACCGAAGGCGCCTACGCCTTCCGCGCGCTCGTCGAGGCGGGAACGCTGGTCGCGAACGGCTCCGATGCGCCCGTCGAGGAGCTCGATCCGCTGCTTGGCCTGAGGGCCGGTGTGCTCCGTACGCTCGACGAGCGGCCCGGCTGGCGCCCCGAGCAGGCACTGACCATGCAGCAAGCCCTCGAGGCCACTACCGTCAACCCGGCCTGGCTGGCCGGGGACGAGCGCCGGCGGGGGAAGTTGCTGCCCGGCTACCTTGCGGATCTCGTCGTTCTCAACCGCGATCCACTCGAATGTCCGCCTGACGAGCTTGGGCAGCTGGAGGTAGTCGCAACGATGCTCGCGGGGCGCTGGGTGCACAACCCCCCGCCGTGGTGAGCCAGTTCGCCGCGGTACGATGTGTGGCGATGCGCACGATGAAACCGGTTCACGATTCCTCCTGCTCTGTCGCCGCCTGCGCGGAGATCGTCGGTGCGAAGTGGACGGCGCTGCTCGTCCACGATCTCTCGGAAGGTCCTCGCCGCTTCTCGGAGCTCGAGCACTCCTGCTGCGGCATCAGCCCGCGCACGCTGTCCGAGCGGCTGCGAGCGCTGGAGGAGGAAGGCATAGTCGACCGGCGGAGCTACGCGGAGTCGCCGCCCCGCGTCGAGTATGAGCTGACCGACAAGGGAGAATCGCTGCTCCCGATCATCGAGGAAATGCGCCGCTTCGGGCGAGACTGGCTCGTCGCCGAGCC
>JACCTQ010000316.1 GCA_013812265.1 Actinomycetota bacterium | reverse complement strand
CGGCGCCCGACGAGGAGTCGCTCAGCCGCGTCTACCGCGAGATCGGCTCCCGCGTGGGCTACGTCAAGGAGAAGCGCGAGATCACGTTCGTCTTCGCGGCCGCCGGCACGCTGTTGCTGCTGGCAGGCGGAACGCTGTCCGCGTTGTGGTTCAATCGTATTCCATGAGCCCTTCGGGAATATTCGCGCCGACCGCGCGTTCTTCCAAGCGGTGAGACGAGTCGTCAGAGCCGGGTGGGTCTCCGTGGCCGCGGTAGTCGCCACGCTCGCGGCGGCGGTATTCGCCTTCGGCGCGCTCGTGCTGCCGCGCATGGCGGGCGCCGAGTCGTCAGGCCGACTCCAGCAGGGCGAGCTCGTGCTCATCAAGAGCCACGACGCAGACCGGGATTGCCCGTATCGCCAGACGGACTGGCGCGAGAAGGTCTAGGTATCGACCCATCTGTTGTCGTTTGTCAGGTAGGTAGGTGGACCCCGCGGGACGTCTGCGAAATTACACGTTCGGGTCGCGGGCGAAGTGCCGCTCACGGCTACGAACGCCCCGCGGTAAGGCTCGGGCGTGTCGTTGCTCGCCACGTTCTTCCGCCCACCTTGCAGGCCGAGCGTCCAGGTAATAGAGTCGGCGACTCACCTACGAAAGGCTCGAAATGTCCTGGCTCTGGATCATCATCATCGTTGTTGTCGTACTGGCCCTCCTTGGCTTCTTTGGCCGGGGACGATTCACCAGGTAGCCGTACGGCACCATCGAACGACGCGAAGCGGCCCGAAGGCCACACGCGCCGAGCGCTTGGCCAACTCCTCCTAGCGCTGAGTGAGGCGCCGGGCGGCTCTTCGCGCGGCGCCGGCCACCCAGCGCGGCGTCGTGCGGCGGGAGTCTCTGAGCGCCCGCTCCAGCCCGGCTCCCGCTTCCTCACCGTGTAGCCCCGCCCCGTGGCCCACCAGGACGTGTAGCGGCTGCCTACCGCCCAGCCGGCGTGGTGGCAGGAGACGCAGCAACGGGTGCACGGCGAGCTGCTCGCCCGGCGCGAGGTAGTAAGAGGCCGTTCCCAGCGCGTCGGCACACACCAGTGCGCGCTCCTCGGCGAACCAGAGCGCGACCTCGTGCCAGGTCGGGATGCCGACCACCTTCACGACTTGAAAGGGGGCGCCCGGGACTCCGTCGAGCGGCACCTCGTAGTGCGGAACGCTCAGTCGGCTTGCCAGTGCGACCGAGTCGCGTTTGTGCCGGTCGAGGAGCTGGACTACGCCGGCGGGCTCGCCGAGGGCGCGGATGCGCGCCTCTACGCCCTCGCCGTCGACGGGGTCCGTCAGCCAGACGCCGCCGCCGGAGCGAACCGCGTGTGAGCACCGCTGGAGCAACGGCGGCTCTGCCGCTATCCAGCCGAAGCCCGCGTCGAACTCGTCGCAGAAGCGAACTTTCACCACAAGCCCTTACCCCGGCCCTTCTCTGGTTATGCCTCGCGTACGACTCCCACGGTGACCCTGCCTTCGGTGAGCGGCGCCGGCGGCGGCGCGGTCACAGAAGCGTGCGCTCGACCGCGGCACGTAGCTCGCCGACCGAGAAGGAACCCTCGAACTTGGCCTTGATCCTGCCGTCGCGGCCCACCAGAAACACCCAGGGCTCGCTGGGAAGCTTCCATTCCTTCACCCAGCGGTTCGGACCCTGCGCGGGGTTGTTGCCCTCGTAGATCTCCACGTGGATGAAACGCACGCCGCGGCCGGCGAAGCGCCGGCGCACCTCGTCGACGACGCTCACCACGGGGCCGCACGTGCGGCTCTCGCAGAACTTGGGCGTGGCGAAGACGAGGACGAACGGCTTCTTGGCCTCCAGCGAATCGGCGATCGAGTGGCGAAGGAGCTCCGTGTCGGGCGGCTCGCGGGTCGTGAGCTTGGTCAGGTCGCCGCGCGCGCTCCTGATGGTCGGGGTCTGCGAGGCGATCGCCCTCGCGCCCACCGCCGGAGAGGCGGTCTCGTCCTTCACCACGATCGTGCCCACCCCTTGCACGGGCGTTCCGCCGACCGGCTCGGCGAGCACCCAGTACTTCCCCGGCTTCGGGATGCGCAGGTGGGTGACGTAGATGCTCGGCACGTCGTGCTCGTCGGTCTCGACCGTGACTCCGGTCGGCTGCAGCCGGGCGACCGTTCGGTAGAACGGCTTTCCGTCAAGACTCCGCGCCAGCCAGATCCGCGCCCGGGGTGTGAACACCGGTCGTGCGTTCTGGAGGACGACGAGGAAGCTGTAGCGCACGGTGCCGGGCGCGTAGTCGGCGGTTCCCGGCGTGAGACCCACGTTTTGCCCGGGCCGGTTCCAGAGCGCCTCGAGCGTTCCGGGTCTCGCCGGAGCGGTGTTGGCGACGTTCTCGGTCGCCGAGTCGCCTCCACCACACGCCGTAGTGGCGAGCAGGAGCAGCGCCCCGAGAACTGCTGCCAGTGTGGAGGTCTTAGAAGCGAACGTCCTGCAACGCCTCTGCCGCCCTGCGGTAAAGACGGGCAGCAGCGTGCTCCTCGCCGCGGCGAGAAGCGAGGTCGCCCTGGGCGACCCAGACGTTGGCGCGGTGGCTGAGCGACGAGAGCTGCTCGAAGCTCGCCTCTGCCAAACGGAACATGTCCTCGGCCTCGTCAAGGCGATCCTGTTCTAGCAGCGACCGGCCCAGCACGAGCTGGACGTTCCCGATCTCGTCGAGGAAGTCGACGCGCCCGTCGAGCAGCTTGAGCGCGTGGCGCGCCTGCTCCTCGGCCTTCTCGATCTCCCCGGTGCGGAGGTGCACCTGCGCGAGCGAAGAGACAGCCTGGGCAGCGTCGGCGTTGCTGTCGACCTCGAGGGCAACCTTGAACGCGTCCTTGAGGAGCGAAACGGCCTCGGCCGGCTTGCCCAGCAGGAAGTTCAGGCCGCCCAAGTTGTT
>JACCTQ010000075.1 GCA_013812265.1 Actinomycetota bacterium | reverse complement strand
CTACATCCCCATCGCGTGGTACCCAGAATCGACGTACAGGGTCGTCCCGGTCACGTTCCGCGCATCCTCTGACAGCAGGTAGGCAGCCGCCGCTCCCACGTCGTCGGCGCCGATGTGGCGGTGGAGCGGCGAGCGCTCCTCCACGATCGCCTCCATCGTCGGGAAGCCCGCGATCGACCGGGCCGCGAGCGTCCGCACCGGGCCGGCCGAGACGGCGTTGATGCGGATGTTCTTCTGGCCCAGATCCCACGCGAGGTAGCGCACCGAGGCATCCAGCGTCGCCTTGGCGACCCCCATCACGTTGTAGTGCGGCACGGCGCGCTCGCCGCCGAGATAGGTCATGGTCAGGATCGACCCGCCGCCCCCGGCGTCCATCAACGGCTCTGCCGCCCGGGCGCAGGCGACGAGCGAGTACGCGCTCACGTCGAGCGCCATCCAGAAGCGATCGCGAGGCGTGTCGGTGAAACGGCCTTCGAGATCCTCCGCGGCGGCGTAGGCGACAGAGTGGACGAGCAGGTCGAGTTGCCCCTCGAAGGTCTCTCCTACCTCGCGGAAGACGCGCCCGACATCGTCGTCCGAGCGGACATCACACGCAGTCACGAGTGGGCTGCCGACCGAGGCGGCGAGGTCGCGCACGCTCGACTCGATTCGCTCTCCCTGGAACGTGAAGGCGAGCTCGGCACCGCCCGCAGCGAGGCGCTGAGCGATCCCCCATGCGATCGACCGCTTGTTCGCCACGCCGAGCACGAGCCCGCGCTTGCCCTCGAAAATCCCCATTCGGGCGAGTCTAGACGGCCCGGGCTTCGGCTACTCTGGGAGCCTTGCGCCGCCTCGTAGTCTTCGCATCCCTGCTCGCGGCGCTGCTCGTAGCGTCGTCTGCCGCAGCAGATCTCCGGCCGATCCGGCACGGCACCGGTGAGCGCGACGTGCCGCTGCTCCGCGCCGGAACGATCGAGATCCCCAGGGGGCAGGCGAGCGGACGCGTCACCGTGATCGTCAGGCTGTCGCAGCCGCCGCTCGCGAGCTACGCGCGCCGCACGCTCCAGGCGGCCGGCGCTCCTCGACGCCTCGACGTGGGTAGCGCCGCCGCGCGGGCCTACCTGGCACGCCTGGCCGCGGCACAGCGAGCCGCCGTTGCCAGCCTCCGCAGCGCCATCCCGGAGGCGAGGGTCGCTCAGCGCTACCGCGTCGTCTTGAACGCGCTCGCCGTCACCGTGCCGGCGAGGAGGCTACCGAAGCTCGCCCGCCTGGCCTTCGCCGCGAAGATCTACTCCAGCCTGCGCTACACGCTCGCGCTCAACCTGAGTCCGAGCATCATCGGCGCCGAGACGTTCTACGCCCGCACCGGCGCACGCGGGGAGGGTATGAAGATCGGGATCGTCGACGATGGCGTCGACCAGAAGAACCCGTTCTTCGACCCCCGGGGGTTCACGTATCCGAAGGGCTTTCCGAAGGGCGGAACGAAATGGACGAGCCCGAAGGTGATCGTCGCCCGCTCGTTCCCCGGGCCTGGCTCGGCTAGACGAGGGCGGTGGGCGGTGGACAGGCAAGCGTCCTTTCATGCGACTCACGTTGCGGGCATCGCGGCGGGTGTCGCCGGCACCACAGCCCCGCGAGGGCCGGACCATCCCACCGTTACGGGCTTGTCGGGTGTGGCCCCCCGGGCGTGGATCGGGAACTATCGCGTCTTCACCGTGCCGACGCCCGTCGGGCACGTGGCGAACACGCCCGAGATCATCGAGGCGTTCGAGGAGGCGGTGAAGGACGGCATGGACGTCGTCAACTTCTCGGGCGGCGGGCCGACGTCGGAGCCCACCAACGATGCGATGATCGAGACGATCGCGAACACCGCCGCGGCCGGGGTCATCCCCGTGATCTCGGCGGGCAACGATCGCGAAGAGTTCGGTCTCGGATCCGCCGGGTCGCCCGGAATCGCGCCCGAGGCGATCTCCGTCGCCGCCGTCTCGAACCGCCACGTGTTCGCCACGGCGCTGACCGTGACGTCGCCGAATACGCCCGATTCGGTGCGGCAGATCCCGTTCGTGCCGGCGAGCGGATCGGAGACGCCGACCGCGTGGGAGGCCCGCGACCAGACCATCGTGGACGTGGGCACGATCGTCGGTCTGAACGGCCAACCGGTCGATCGCCGAGTTTGCGGTTCCGCCCAGAATCCCAACGACGAGCGCGTCAGCCAGCTGCCGCGCGGCTCGCTCGAAGGTGTGATCGCGCTCGCGTCGCGCGGCGACTGCACGTTCGTCTCCAAGGCGAGCAGAGTGAAGGCGGCCGGCGCCATCGGCCTGATCCTCGTCAACAACCGGCCCGGAGAGGCGGCGCGCATACCGCTGCCGCTCGCCGTGCCGGCGGGGATGGTCGCCGACCTCGAGGGCGAGCGCCTGCGCGCCGTCCTCAAGGAGCGCGGCGGCCGGGCCGATGTCCGCATCGGCCGCGACCCGCTCCAGATCGAGACGGGGCGAAGCGGCATCGTGACCAGCTTCTCGTCGGGCGGCCCGACGGCCTTCGGACACCAGCTGAAGCCCGACGTCTCCGCCCCGGGCGGCGAGATTCTCTCCTCGACATTGCCCGAGTTCGCCGGATCACCCTTCGCCGTGTTCGACGGCACCAGCATGTCGGCGCCGCACGTGGCCGGCGCTGCAGCGCTGCTGCGCGAGCGGCATCCCAGCTGGACCCCGCGCCAGGTGAAAGCTGCCCTCGTCGCGACCGCCGGCCCCGCGTGGGCGGACACGGCACGCACCACCGAGGCGCCCGTGGTGATCCAGGGCGGTGGGCTGATCAACATCCCCGCCGCGGACGACCCCCGCATCTTCACCGATCCCGTCTCCCTCTCGTTCGCGGATCTGAACGTGAACCGCGCCGCACGCCGGGGCGCGCTGCTCGTCTCGCTGCAGGACGCGGGGGGCGGCTCCGGCACCTGGCAGGTGGAGCTGCGGCCGCAAGCGGCGAGCCCGGGCGCGGCAATCGATCTCCCCGGCCCTATTCAGATCTCGCCCGGCGGAGGAGCCGAGCTGCCCGTTGTCGTTCGCGCCGCCGCGACTGCCGAAGCGGGGGACAACTACGGCTTCATCGTCCTGCGCCAGGGAGAGACCATCCGCCGGATTCCTTACCTCTTCTCGGTGACGAGGCCCGGCCTCGAGCTGAAGAAGGACGAGCCGATACGCCTCAAGCGCTTCCAGATCGGTGACACACGGAAGGGCACATCGCGCGCGAACGTCTACCGCTACCCCAGCGCACCGTTCGGCCCCGCCCCCAATTTCACCGGGCCGGCCGTCGACGAGGACGGGGCGGAGAGGGTCTACGTCACGAAGATCGAGCGGCCTGTCGCGAATCTGGGTGTCGCGGTGATCGCCTCTTCACCCGCCAACGCCCTCATCCACCCCTGGTTCCTCGGCTCGCTCGACGAGAACGACGTCCAGGGCTATGCGGGGACACCGGTCAACGTGAACGGGTTCACGGTCGACTACCTCGCCGACATCGGCGCAGCAGGCGTCGTGTTTCCGCGCCAGCAACGATTCTTCGTCTCGGTGGATTCGGGCAAGGACCGGTTCACGGGACGCTCGCGCCCGGGCCGGTACCTGCTCCGCTCGTGGGTCAACGACGTGCGGCCCCCGGTCATCCGTGTGTTGACGACCCGCGTCGCGGCCGG
>JACCTQ010000063.1 GCA_013812265.1 Actinomycetota bacterium | reverse complement strand
CTGCGAAGGTGGCGCCGACGCCTCCGAGCTCGATCGTATGGAGACGATCGGCTACGAGGTCGTTCGCTGGCGGCGTCGCAACCTCTACTTCGGCGGCGCTGCCGGCGTCGAGGTCCGATCCGACGGTTCGCTCGCCGCCGCCGGCGACCCTCGCCGCGGCGGCGGCGGCGTCGTCGTCGCTTGAGCGACGGAGTCGTCATCAGGGCAGCGGATCCGGGAGACGCTTCGGCACTGGTCGAGCTGGCCCGATCGGTCGGCGCGGAGCCGGGGGGTTGGCTGCTCTCCACCGACGACTGGCGCAGCGCTGCCGACGAGCGGCGCTACCTGCGCTCGCTCAAGCGTCATCCCCACGCGCAGGTGTTGGTGGCGGAGTCCGACCACCGGGTCGTGGGCCGCCTCTCGATCGCGCGCGACCCGCACCCCGCCAGCGCGCATGTCGCCGACCTGGGGCTGATGGTCGCGGCGAGCCATCGCCGGCACGGCGTCGGGCGAGCACTGCTGGAGCACGCCGTCGCCTGGGCCCTCGGAGCGGGCGTCTCGAAGCTCGAGCTGCACGTCTTTCCCCACAACGAGGCCGCAATTGCCCTCTACGAGGCGTTCGGCTTCGAACGCGAGGGCTATCGCAAGGCCCATTACCGCCGCGGCGAAGAGTACGTCGATGCGATTCTCATGGCGTTGACGATCGGCTGAGGGCGCTTGCAGGCGCGCGGTGACGGGCATATTCTCCGGGCTATGGCCGGTCCGCCCGAGACTGCGCGGCGCTCCCCGATCGACATGACCCCGTTCGAGGCGGTCAGCCTGTTCTTCGATCGCGCGGCCGACCACATCGGCTTGGCCGACGAGATGCGCGAGGTTCTCCGCGGCTCCTACCGCGAGCTCCGTGTGCAGGTGCCCGTGCGGATGGACGACGGCCGGCTCGAGGTCTTCACCGGCTACCGGGTCCAGCACAACGCCGCACGGGGCCCGTACAAGGGCGGCATTCGCTACCACCCGGACGCCGATCTCGACGAGGTGCGGGCGCTCGCAGCTTTGATGACCTGGAAGACGGCCGTCGTCGACATCCCGTTCGGAGGCGCAAAAGGGGGCGTCCAGTGCGACGCACGAAGCATGAGTGACGCCGAGAAGCAGCGCCTGACGCGGCGCTTCACGCAGATGATCGCCTACCTCCTCGGCACGAATCGCGACATCCCCGCGCCGGACGTCAACACGGACGCGCGCACGATGGCGTGGATGATGGACGCCTATTCCACGAGGTACGGCTACACGCCGGCGATCGTCACCGGGAAACCTGTCGAGCTCGGCGGCTCGTACGGGCGCGAGGCTGCAACAGGGCGAGGCGTCGTCCTCTGCCTTGCCGAGGCGGGCAGGTCCCTCGACATCGACCTCCAGGGCGCGACGGTCGCGGTGCAGGGCTTCGGGAACGTCGGCTCGTGGTTCGCCAGGCTCGTGGGTGAGCTGGGCTGCCGCGTCGTAGCAGTGTCGGACGTCGCGGGCGGAATCTACGCGGAAAGCGGGCTGGATGTCGACGCCGTGGTCAGCCACGTGGCTGAGAGCGGCTCGGTCGTCGGCGCGGCCGGCAGCGAGTCGATCACGAACGAGGAGCTGCTCGAGCTCGACGTCGACGTCCTTGTCCCGGCGGCCCTCGACCGGGTGATCACGGACGCGAACGCGGACCGGATTCGCGCACGTGTGGTCGCCGAGGCGGCGAACCACCCGGTCAGCCCAGCGGGCGACGAGATCCTCGAGGGAAACGGCAAGACGGTCATCCCGGACATCCTCGCCAACGCCGGAGGCGTGACCGTGTCCTACTTCGAGTGGGCGCAGAACATCCAGCAGTTCCGCTGGGAGGAAGAGCGCGTCAACGCCGAGCTTTCCAAGACGATGTCACGAGCCTGGCAGCAGGTGTACGCGCGGGCGACGGGCGACGGTATCCCGCTCCGACTCGCGGCGTTCGCGCTGGCGGTGGAGAAGGTCGACCAGGCCGACCGCCTACGCGGCTACGTGTAGTCCACCCTCCAGCCGCGAGCAGTTCGCTATTTGCGCGAAGTGCTGGAACCCTCGTAAGCGACATGTCCGCAAATAGCGGCAACCGTTTCTTCACGAGCCCTTGACCACCCGGTCACCGCACCGTAGATTCCCCCTTGCGCCGAGCACGGAGCGCAAGTAGGTCGAATCCACACCGGGCGGCTGTACGCGCAAGCGGAAAGTCAGTCGGTATGGGGAACGAACCCGCTACCGGCTCGGCGAATTTTTTT
>JACCTQ010000031.1 GCA_013812265.1 Actinomycetota bacterium | reverse complement strand
CGGGTGAGCTCGCGGGCGTACGTCTCCGAGCCGCCGACCACGCCGGGAACGAGCGTCAGCAGGCTGATCCCGATCACGCCTGCGAGCTTAGTCGGGGGGTCAGGTCTTGCACCGCAACAGAGTTGGCACAGAGTCGGCACAAGACGGTGCGTCGACGCCGGGCAAGCTGACCGCATCGCCCGACCACTTCGCATCGAGTTCGCCGGCGCCCTCTACCACGTCACCGGGCGGGGGAACGAGCGCAAGGCGATCGTTCGCGGAGACGACGATCGCAGGGACTGGATCGCGACGCTGGCGCAAGTCGTCTCTCGCTTCGACTGGTGCGTCGACGCCTACTGCCTGATGGACAACCACCTGCACCTGCTCGTGGAGACGCCAAACGCCAATCTCGCTCGCGGCATGCGCCAACTGAACGGGGTGTACGCGCAACGCTTCAACGGGCGGCATGGACGCTTCGGCCATCTCTTCGGCGGCAGGTACAAGGCGATCCTCGTCCAGCGCGAGCCCCACCTGCTCGAGCTCTGCCGATACATCGTCCTCAATCCCGCTCGCAGCGAGTCCGCCCCGAGGAGTTACGAGACGTTTCCTTGGAGCAGCTACCGCGCCACGGCAGGTCTGGTTCCTGTGCCGGCGTTCCTGCGACCGACCGCAGTCCTGAGGCACTTCGACGGCGACCTCGCCGAGGCCCGCCGCCGCTATCGGGAGTTCGTGCGCGCGGGGCTCGGAGGCGCACAAGTCCCGGAGGAGGTCGTCGGCGAGGTCTACCTCGGCGACCGAGACTTCGTTCGCGGCCACACGGCCCCGAACGCCTGCGTCGAGATCCCCCGAGTGCAGCGCGAGCCGGTCCGGTGCTCGCTGGAAGGTCTCTTCGAGCACGACCTGCAGGACGCCGTCGCTCGGGCCTATCGGGAGCATGGATACAGCTTGCGCGAGATTGCTGCGGTGCTCGGTGTCCACTACTCGACGGTGAGCCGGCGGCTCCGGCGCGAGGAGGCGTGGTCGGCGGGCGTTGCGCTGCAAGACCTGACCCCGAACGGCGACGTTCGGCCTCGCCGGGAACGGGGCAAGCCTACGTGGGTTTGACATCGCCAGACAGTGCCCCGCGCGACGTCGCACGAGCTCATCGGATTCGTCCGTTCGCCTCGATCGGCCTCGCGTCCCTGATCCTCGTCTGCCTGCTTGCCTTCCTCGTCACGCGCTGGCGCAGCCTGCCGGACTACGAGTGGCGCTTCTCTCCCGGATGGCTCATGCTTGGAGTGGGTGCCACGGCGAGTTGCTACGTCCTGCAGGGTGAGCTCTGGCGAGCGCTGCTCGGCGCGCTGAATGAGAAGATCGAGCCTCGTTCCGCGCGCGCGGTGTGGGCCAAGTCGCTGCTCGCCCGGTACATCCCGACGAGCATCTTCCTGGTGGTGACCCGGGTCGCGCTCGCATCGCGTCACGGTGTGCGCAGGCGGGTATGCCTCGTCAGCGTCGTCTACGAGCTGGCTCTCGGCTTGTCGGCAGCCGGGATCCTGGCCTCGTACTTCATCGTGACCGTGCCCGCGCTGGAGGGCCGGCCCGGCCGCTTCGCGGTCCTGGGCGTCATCCCGCTGGCGTTCGTCGCGCTGCATCCCCGCTTCTTCAAGCCGCTCGCGGACTTCGGTCTGCGGAAGTTCGGCCGGCCGGAGCTCGACGAGGTGCTGCCGCTCTCGACCGTCTCGGTGTTCATGCTGTTCTATGTGGTCAGCTGGCTACTCATGGGTGTGGGACTGCTGGCGTTCGCCGCCAGTCTCCATCCGATTTCGGCCGGCGAGTCTCCATACGTCGTCGCTTCGTACTCCGTCGGGTTCATCGTCGCAGTGCTCACGTTCGTCGTTCCCGGCGGGCTCGGGACCCGGGACGCCACGGTCGCCGCCTCCCTGGCGGCCACGGTGCCGGGGCCCGTTGCGACTGCGATAGCACTCGGCTTCCGGCTCCTGGAGACGGCGGTCGAGCTCGTCTACCTCGCCGTCACGGTGACACTTGCCCGTCGAGAGGTGCGGCACCGGTGAGCGTCGAGATCAGTGTCGTCGTCCCCGTCTACGGCTGTGCCGACTCCCTCGAGGAGCTGCACGGACGCCTGCGCGCCACCCTCGTGACGATCACACCCAGCTTCGAGCTCATCTTCGTCGACGACCGCAGCCCGGACGGCGCGTGGGAGACTCTACGCGCGCTGGCCGACACGGATCGCTCTGTCCGCGCGCTCCGGCTCAGCCGCAACTTCGGCGAGCATGCGGCGGTTACCGCCGGTCTGGCCAAGAGCACCGGACGCTGGACCGTCGTGCTGGACTGCGACCTTCAGGACGCCCCCGAAGACATTCCAAAGCTCTACGCGAAGGCCGCCGAGGGCTTCGATCTCGTTCTCTCGACCCGCAGCGAGCGAGGCCAGTCGAAAGTGAGGCAGCTTGCTTCGCGCCTGTACTACCGGTCGTTGAACTTCGTGCTCGAGACACGTTTCGATGCCGAGCGTGGATCGCTCAGCATCCTGTCTCGCAAGGTCGTGGACGCGCTCCTCGACATGCGGGACAAGGAGTACAAGCTCGCGCTCGAGTGGCTCGGCTTCGAGCGCGCCTCGATACCGCTCGAGCGATCGGAGCGGCGGACGGGGACAAGCGCGTATTCCTTCACCGCGCTCCTCCGCGTGGCGTCGGACGGCCTCTTCTTTCAGTCGACCGCGCTGCTGCGCTGGATCGTGTACGCGGGGTTCGCGATCGCCGGCGCTGGAGGGGTGCTCGCCGTCGTCTTCTCGTACCAGTATCTCGTCGCCGACGATCCCGTTCCGGGGTGGACGAGCATCGCGGTTCTCCTTTTGATACTCGCGGGCTTCATCATCACGAGCACGGGAGTCGCCGCGCTGTACGTCGGACGGCTTTTCGACGCGGTCAAGAACCGGCCGCTCTACGTCGTGGACGAGGATCGAGGCGGCGATACGGCGCCCGTGCCTCCTGCCGACGCTTCCGTCTCGCAGAGCGACGGGCCCTCGCGCTAGATGGAACGAGGGAGCGCCGGCCCGAGCACGAGTGCCCACCGCGCCCAGGCCCGGCCCCGCAAGCCGGCGCGCCGGAACGATGCTGTGGTCGCCCTCGTCACCGTGGGCACCGCGCTCGCGCTGGCCGTCGTCGTTCTGCGGGCGTGGCGGGCCGATCTCCGCGCGCCGATGGAGTATTCCGGCGACGCGCACTACATGCTCATGAGCGTCAAGGCGACGCTCGAAGGGTCGTACCTCGTGAATCCCCGTCTGGGAGCGCCCTTCGGGCAGGAGCTGTACGACTTTCCCTTCCTGAACGGCGAGGCGCTCCACGTGGCGGCGATCAAGATCCTCGGCGCCTTCTCGTCCGATCCCGCACTCGTTCTCAATCTCTTCTTCCTCGCGACCTTCCCGCTCGTTGCTCTGAGCGCCTTCCTGGTGCTGCGCCGGGTCGGTTTGTCCGCCCCGGTCGCGCTCGTCTGCTCGCTGCTCTTCACGTTCCTCCCGTACCACTTCGGGCGCGGAGAGGCGCACCTGTTCCTCTCGGCCTACTACTCCGTGCCGCTCGGTGCGTGGCTCGTGCTCCGTGTGCTCGCCGGCGAGCGGCTCTTCGGGCGCAGAAGCGGCGTCGGGCGCTGGTGGTCCGTCTTCGCCACCCGCCGCTCGCTCGCGACCGCCGCCATCTGCGTGGTGATCGGGACGGCGGGTGTCTACTACGCGGCCTTCACCCTGGTCCTGCTCGCCGCCGCGATCCTGCTGGCCGTGGCCGTGACCCGAAGCGCGAGACCGCTCGCCTCCGGCGGGGCAGCCGTCGCGCTGATTCTGGCCACGATCGTCGTCAGCTTCTCCCCGACGCTCGTGTACCGGGTCGGCCACGGTGTCAACCCGGACGTGGAGCGGACGGCGTGGGAGACCGAGCACCTGGGCGTCAGGCTGATGCAGCTCGTCCTCCCGGTGCAAGGCCACCGCCTGGATCCGCTGGCGGAGCTACGCGAGCGCTACGACGCGACCATTCCGGCGACCGAGGCGGCCTCGGCCACGCTTGGACTGGTTGCGACGCTCGGATTCCTCCTCCTGCTCGCCGTGATCCTCGTCAGCGTCCTGGGCCGCGGCTCGTCGAGCTCGGCAGGTGGCCTCTACCGCCGCGCTTCCGTCCCGGCTCTGATCGCCCTTCTCATCGCCATGACCGGCGGCTTTGCGACCGGCATCGCCCATGTCCTCACGCCGTGGCTGCACGCGTGGAATCGGATCTCGGTCTTCATCGCGTTCTACTCGCTGCTGGCGGTTGGTCTGCTCCTCGACCGGGCGCGCGCGAGCCTGGCCTTTCGCCGAGCGTTCCCGGTGCTGTGGCCGGCTGTCCTCGGAGCGGTATTCGTCCTCGGCCTCCTCGATCAAACGACGAGCGCTTTCATCCGGCCGTACGAGAGCGTGGCGGCGGCATACGAGAGCGATGCGAGGTTCGTTCGTCGGGTCGAGCGGCTGCTGCCGCGAGGCACGATGGTCTTCCAGCTGCCGGCGGTTCCGTTCCCGGAGCTCGAGCAGGGGGGGCGCACGTCGTCGTACGACCCGGCGCGCCCTTACGTGCACTCTGAGCGGCTGCGGTGGAGCTACGGCGCCATGCGCGGGCGCCCGGAGGACTGGGCGACCGAGACGCGCAACTTCTCGGCTCCGCTGCTCGTCGCGTCGGTCTCCGCTGCCGGTTTCCGCGGCCTCTGGCTGGATCGCCTGGGCTACTGGCGAGACGAAGACGCGAAGACCTTCGAGCGGGAGCTGATCGCCGCGCTCGGCCGGGATCCGCTCGTGAGCGACGACCAGCGCTTCCTGTTCTTCGACCTTCGCCCCTACGGCGCAGACCTCGGCCGGCGACACGGCACTCGGATCGTGGACGGCTTACGGGAGGCCACGTTACGGCCCGTCCGGTTCGAATGGGGAGCTGATTTTCCGGATGTCGAGCGCCAGGGCGCACAGGCATGGCGGTGGGCGGTAAGGTCGAGCGCGCGCTTGACGGTGGTCAATCCGCTCGGCCGGGCGCGGCAGGTGGAGCTGCGGTCGCTCGTGGCCACCGGGACCGCGGAGCCCCAGCGCGTTCGCGTCCGTTACCCCGACGGAAGCAGTGCGACCGTCGTGACGACGCCGCTCGGGACGCCAATCCGGAAAGTGCTTCGGCTGCGTCCGGGGCGAAACGTCATCCTCTTCTCCACGAGCGCCCCACGCGCGCCGGGTGATTCACGGTCGCTGTATCTCAGGCTGATCGACCCCGCCGTCCTCGATCCGGCACGGCTGCCGTTCGAGCGCGCACCTGTCCCGGTGGCCTGACTACTCGGCGAGAGAGCCTGCGAGGACGTACTGCGCCCCCAGGGGAACGGCCGCGAGACGACGCTCGAGGCGATCGAGAGCCTGCGATCGCCACGGGAAGAACACGATGTAACGCGAATCGACGACCTCGAGCCCCGAATCTGTGAAGAGCCGTGCGACCGCGCCGCGGCCGAGAAGTGCGGACTTCCCTCCCAGGCGAAACCGGTTGGCCGCAATGCGCGTCAGCGGGTTCACCGGGTTGTGCTCGAAGACCACGACGAGCCCTCCGCGCGTCACCACACGGCTCATTTCTGCGACTAGCTGACGGCGAGCGAGGGCCGGGACGACCTGGAGGACGCAGACGGCGAAGACGACGTCGAACGCTCTTCCGTCGAACGGTAGCTCTCCTCCGTCGTAGTGGCGGTACCGCGCCGAAGCGTTTCTCCGCTTCGCGCTCTCGATCGCTTCGCGCGAGACGTCGATTCCGTCCACGGCGGCGAAGTGCGGGACGAGGAACCGGTCGACGAGGCCGATTCCGGAACCGACGTCGAGCGCTCGCAACTCCGATGGGTCGCCGACGTGCTGCGCCACGATGCGCAGGAGCTCGCGAGCCTTGGCCTCGACGAAGAAGTCGTGGCGGGGGCCGAGGAAACCGAGAGCGCGCCGAACCTCACCGCGATAGCGATTGCCGTACCGGTCCTGTGCGCCGGGCACTTCGCTCGTGTCCCGGTTTTCTACGTCGAGCCCCGCGTGATGCGAAGCGGCCTGCTCGCGATGATCTTCGGCTCGCCGCGGTTGACCGCTGCGATGAGCTGCAGCGCGTATCGGTAGATGCCGGGCGCCAGGCGAAGCGGTGGGAGCTTGACCCGCGTGGCCTTCTGCCCACCGATGGCTCGGCCGCGCAAAACCTGCGTGACGGAGCGCCGGGGCAGCTTCTCCAGGCGCAGCACGTAGTCGCAGTCGATATCGCACTGGAGTCTCAACACGGGCTGTCTTCCGGGCCTCAGGTCGGCCGCGAGAGGGAACCGGACTTTCGCCTCGACATCGAGCTCGAGCCCCTCGCAGCGGTTCACCACGCCGCGCCGGGACTCCTCGGTCGCGCGCCGGATCGTGCCGAGATTGGACTTCGGCGTTCGGTCGACGTAGTAGGCGCCCGACTGCCACCCCGCCAGGTTCTTGTCGTCGAACGTCAGGAACAGCAGCATCGCCCGCACGTTGGGCTGGCAGAAGGCGATCTGAATCGCCTGGCGATAGTACGCCCCCTGGGTCTCGGCACTCACCGGCTTGACGGTGGCGAGCTCCTTGCCCGTGTACCGCCGTGCTTTGGATGCGGGTACGACGGACTCCACCCCGTACTCGGCGTAGACGATCGGCAGCGTGGATCCCGCCTGCCCCGTGCCGTTGAAGGCCCGTCCCAGCAGGCCGACCAGCTTCGGGTAGTCCGAGATGGAGATCGTCCTCGTGTTGGGATGCCGGAAGCTGGGCGGCTGACTCGAGTTGTCCTGGTACGGGTGAATGGCGAACTGATCCATGATTGGCTTGGTCCGTCCGCTCTCGCGGTAGGCGTCGCCGAGGTCGGTGATGAACGTCGTCGGGGAGTGCGTGTGCCGGCTCGAGCTCGGGTTGTCGGCGCCGCGAGGGGAGAGCGCGCCTCCGATCACGGTGACGCGGCGGGACACGGCCTTGAGCGCGTCGTAAGTCTTGGCGAGTAACGCCAGATAGCCGGGCGCTGCCGCGTCCGAGCCGTCCAGGTTGTACTGGGGCATCCAGAAGCGATTGATGTTCGGCTCATTCCCGACGATGATGTTGCGGAAGGTCGGAAACGAACGCGCCAGCGAAGCTGCGTAGCGGGCGAACTCGGTTCGCGCCTCCTCGGTTAGCGGCGTGAACCGCGACCCGACGTTGTGTACCGCCAGGAACACCGTCATGCCGTTCAGCCGCGCGGCGCTGGCGGCGTTACCGAGCAGCTTCCGCTCGAGCGCTGTGGAAGCAGTCTTCCCGGGTCCCCAGAGCGCGGTCATCCGCACTGCCTGGTGTCCGGCCAGCCGGGCGAGCCGCATGTTCGTGTTCGCGGCGACGAGGGTTGGCCCCTTCACGTCGTCCTCGGCCGTTCCGAGCAGCAGCGCGGGACCGCCGGCATGCGCCGCGGGAGCCCATGCAAGCGCACAGAGAACCACGAGAAGACCCCTCTTCATCGGAACGAGGGTAGCCGTTCACGCCCGCGATCCCTACGATCAAGGTGTGCTCGATGCGCGGAAGCAAGCCGAGCGTGACTACCCAGCGCGAGTAGACGAGGCGGGTCGTGACTGGCTCCGCTCGAAGCCGTTCGTCAATTCACCCCGCGAGACCGCCCGGCATCTCATCGACTTCGGCTACGTCGTGCAGCTGCTCGAGCTCCATCGCGGCGTCCGTCTTTGCGAGCTCGGCTGCGGCTCGGGCTGGATGACTCGGTTCGCCGCCCGCCACGGCGTCGAGGCCGTGGGCTATGACATCTCGCCGGAGATGATCGAGATCGCGCGCGAGCAAGCCGCCGCCGAAGGAGTCGCCGCGCAGTTCGAGGTGGGCGATATGGAGGAGCTCGATCTCGGGAGAACCTTCGATGCGTGCCTGAGCTACGACGCGCTTCATCACAGCTCCCGCCCGGATCTGGTGATCGGCTCCGCCTTCCGCGCGTTGCGCCCCGACGGGCGACTGCTGCTCGCTGAGCCGAACTGGAAGCACCGCTTCCAGGGTCGGTTGGTCTCGTCGGAATACGGGACTACGGAGCTCGGCTACAGCCCGAGACGCTTGAAGCAGCTCCTCCGTAAGGAGGGGTTCACGGATATCCGTCGCTTTCACAACAACCGCAAGCGCCTGTTCGGGAACAGACCGGCCGACGTGCTCTCGCACCTGGCGGAACCGCTCGTGTACCGGGCGCTCGGCCCCTTCTGGACGCAGATCTGGCTGCGGGCGACGGCGGCTTAGGAGGGGTCAGGTCTTGCACTGCAACAGCGACGACACCACGCTCGGAGCCACGAAACACCTGAGCGAGCGTGTCGTGGCTCGAATGTGCGTGCTTCTTCGCCGCGTCTCCATGGTTTCGAGCGACCGATCTCGTGTTGCAACGCAAGACCTGACCCCCTGCGCTTACTCGGGCAGCAGCCGCAGCGCGTCACAATGGCGCGGTCGCACGACCGAGAAGTGGCGCCGGTCGAGCGTCGCCACCTTGGTCTCGCCCAGGCGCTCGCAGAGTGCGATCACTGCGGCATCGACGAA
The DNA here is from genome assembly GCA_013812265.1 of Actinomycetota bacterium. Classification (GTDB taxonomy): domain Bacteria; phylum Actinomycetota; class Thermoleophilia; order Gaiellales; family Gaiellaceae; genus JACCTQ01. Next base: position 20,571 of record JACCTQ010000031.1, on the reverse strand, counting down.
CCCGAGCTCGAGCTCGGCGTAACGGACCTCGAGGTCGGCCGCACGCGCGACTTCCGCCTCGCCCGGGTGGACGAGCCGGTATCCGCCCTCGACGAGATCGTTCACGAAGCTTTGCCAGACCTCGACCAACCCGGTCTTGCGCAACCAGTAATCGACCTCGACGAGCACGGGCGCGGGCACGACGAGGTCCTCGTCGACCTGGTCGACCATGGCCACGCAGCGCACGTGCGCCGGGTCGTCGCGAAGGAGCAGCGCGACTATCGGGCCGGCGTCCAGAACCAGGCTCACTTAGTGCTCCGTCCCGAAAGTCACTCGCGCCCTGGGCGGCTGCAAAGCGGCGCCGGACTGCGTCCTCCGTCGCTTACATGTGCCCGCACATGCGCGCTCCCCGCGTCCTTCCCCGGCTTGCTTTTCGCGCGCCAGGATCATCAAGCGACTTCCGGGACGGAGCACTAGGCCCTCAGAGGGGCCTGCGCGCCGGCGCTTCCTCGTCGAGCCAGCTGAGCTCGGAGAGGCCGGCGCCACCACTCGTCGCGATGCCGAAGCGCGGCCGCTTCTGCTGTCTGAGCTCGCGGGCCTCGCGCTCTACGAGCTCCCGCAGCACGCGCGCGAGCGAGACGCCGCGCCGACGAGCTTCCGCCTCGAGAACGGCCAGATCGTCCGCATCCGCGGCCAGCGTTGTGCGACGTGTCATGCATCTGATGCTAGCATCACACTCGTACTCGTCGCTGGCTGGACCCGCCCTGCCCGCCGATAGAATGCGCCGATGCCGGACGAAGCAGAGGAAATCCCATCCCCTGCAGGCATTTCCTCGCCGGACGGCGTTGATGTAGCCGCGCTCTTCGCGCGCCTCAAGGACGAGGTGCAGCGGAGCGAGCCGGCTGCGGGGAACGGGGCGCGCCACGAGGCGCGCGCTTCGACGGCTCGCGCCGACGCCGAGCGCCTCTGGCCGGTGACCTTCGATCAGCCCGTGTACCGTGGCCCGGGCGCCCGCGGCGCGCTCGCGCATCCGGTCAAACGAACGCTCCGGAGGCTCATCCGCTGGTACGTCGAGCCGCTGGCCCGCGACCAGCGGATCTTCAACGAGGCGACGCTCAAGCTCGTGGACGAGTTGCACGAGCGCCTCGACGACGCTCGCCGTGAGACCGAGGCGCTGGAGCGCCGTGCGGGCGAGGGCGACCAGGCGTCAGCCGGTCTCCGCCGGGAGGCCGAGGAGCTGCATCTGCGCCTGACGCGGGTCGAGCGCCGGGGCGGTGCACCAACCGGCACGGTCGCGGCACAGCCGGCGGCGACCGCCATCCCCGACTACTTCGCCTTCGAGAGCAGGATGCGCGGATCGCCTGAGCTGATCCGCGAGCGCCAACGTGTCTACATCGAGGACTTCCGCGACGCTGCTCCGGTGGTCGACCTCGCGTGTGGTCGCGGCGAGCTCCTGACGCTCCTCCGGGATGAAGGCGTCGACGCCCGTGGCGTGGATGCGGACACCGACATGGTGGCCTTCGCCCGCGGCGAGGGGGTCGATGTCGAGCAGGGTGACGTGCTCACCTACCTGGAGGGCCTCGAGAACGGCTCCGTGGGTGGGTTCTTCGCCGGGCAGCTGGTCGAGCATCTTTCGCCGCCCGCGCTCGTCCGACTGCTCGAGCTCGTCCACGCGAAGCTGCGGCCAGGCGGCCTCCTCGTCGCGGAGACCATCAATCCGCTGGCGCCCATGGCGCTGCGCAGCTACTTCGCCGACCTCACGCACGCACAGCCGCTCGTTCCCGAGACGCTTGCGCTGCTCGTGCGCCAGGCCGGTTTCGCCCGTGCCGACGTGCGCTACCTGAACGAGCCGCCCGCCGCAGAGCGCCTGCGCCCGGTCGACCTACCGCCCGAGCCTGCATTCGACCCCGCGCGTGCGGCCCTCGCGCACAACGTCGACCGCCTGAACGAGCAGCTCTTCGGCCCGCTCGACTACGCCGTCGTCGCCCGCCGATGAGAGTCGCGGTCTGCGCCCCGCAGGTGCCGTTCGCACGCGGAGGGGCCGAGATCTTCACGGAGCAGCTCGTTGCCGAGCTGCGCGAGCGGGACCACGAGGCCGATCTAGTAACGGTGCCCTTCAAGTGGTACCCCGGAGCGCGGGTGCTCACGCAAGCATTCCTCTGGCGCCTGCTCGATCTCGAGGAAGCCGACGGTCAGCCGATCGACCTCGTCGTCGCCACGAAGTTTCCCTCCTACGTGGTCCGTCACCCGAACAAGGTCGTGTGGCTCGTTCACCAGTTCCGGCAGGCGTACGAGCTCGACCGCACTGCACTGGGGCAGTTCGGCGAGTCGGTCGAGGACCGCGCGCTACGCCGCTCCGTCCAGCGCCTCGACCGTGTTGCGCTGGGAGAGGCCCGGCGGCTCTTCGCGACGTCGCAGAACGTGGCCCGGCGGCTGGAGAGCTCGACCGGCATCGCGGCCGAGGTGATGCCTCACCCGCCCCAGGACCTCGACTACCGCTGCGAGACGTATGGCGACTTCGTCCTGTCGGTCGGCCGCCTCGACCGCGCGAAGCGGAACGATCTCCTGCTCGAGGCGCTCGCTGCCGACCCCACCCTCCGCTGCGTGATCGCCGGTGACGGCCCCGATCGCCCGCGCCTGGAGGACATCGCCGGCCGCCACGGGCTGGACGGCCGCGCCCGCTTCGCCGGCAGGGTCGGCGGGGAGGAGCTGGCTGATCTCTACGCCCGCTGCCTGGCCGTGTACTACGCGCCCGTCGACGAGGACTTCGGCATGGTCCCGTTCGAGGCCTTCCTCGCCGAGAAGCCGGTGGTCACGACCACCGATGCTGGCGGACCGCTCGAGGTCGTCTCCGACCGTCGCACGGGTCTCGTCTGCGAGCCCCGTGCGGACGCGCTGGCCCAGGCGTGCGCATTCCTCCAGGCGCATGTCGAGGAGGCTCGTAGCTGGGGCAAAGCCGGGAAGGCGGTCGCCGAACGAGTGTCCTGGGACTCCACGATCGACCGCCTCCTGGCCCGGTGAAGGTCGCCTACCTCTCGCCGTTGCCGCCCGAGCGCTCGGGCATCGCCGACTACAGCGCCCTGCTCCTGCCGGCCCTGCTGCGAAAGATCGACGTTGCCGTCGTCCGCCGGAGCTCCAGGCGGTCTCCGCGGGGCATCGACGTCTGGCTCTACCACGTGGGAAACGACGCCGACGCTCACGGCTGGATCGTCGAGGCGCTGCGCCGGCGGCCCGGGATCGTCGTGCTCCACGACTTCGTCCTGCACCATCTCGTGGCCGGGCTCACGCTCGGACGGCACGACGGCCAGGCCTACCTCGGGGCCATGGAGCGGGAAGGCGGCATCGCAGGACGCCTGCTGGCGCACGGAGTGATCGAGAACCGGATCCCGCCTCTCTGGGAGACGCGGCCGCAGGACTTCCCGCTCGCCCGCGAGGTGCTCGACCACGCCACCGGCCTGATCGTGCACTCACGACACGTCGAGGAGCGCGCCCGGGGCGCCGGTTACGCCGGGCCCATTCGGCACATCCCGCATCCCGCCTGGCCCGCGCCGGGAGTCGAGTCTGCTCCGGTGCCTGGAGGGCCCGTGATCGGATGCTTCGGCAACGTCAACCCCAGCAAGCGGGTGCCGCAGCTCCTCGAGGCTTTCGCGCGCCTTCGCCGGAGGCACCCCGAAGCCCGGTTACTCCTCGTGGGAGCCGCCGCTCCCCGCTTCCGTCTCGACGACCGGCTGGAACGGCTCGGGCTGGCCGACGGCGACGCCGTTCACCGCGAGGACTACGTGTCCGAAGAGCGTCTCTGGTCGCTCATGGCTGCGTGTGACGTGTGCGTCAGCCTGCGCTGGCCCACCATGGGCGAGACGTCGGGCAGCGCCCTGCGCGCACTCTCGCTCGGGCGCCCGCTCGTCGTGAGCGACGTGGGCTGGTTCTCCGAGCTTCCGGACGATGTCGCGCTGAAGGTGCCGGTGGACGCTCACGAGGTGGAGCTGCTGACGGGAGCGCTCGACCTGCTGGCCTCGAGCGAGCCCATGCGCGCGGCCATGACGCGCGCCGCACGGGACTACATCGCGCGCGAGCATCGTTTGGAGCGCGTCGCCGACGCGTACGCGGAGACGCTCGAGCTCGCCGCAGGAGGCGACCGCGTGCGCGACGCCGTCCTGTGGGAGGTCGCGCGTGCGGCGGGTGAGACGGGCATCGGCCCGGACGACCCCGAGGCGCTTGCGTTGGCGCGCGCCCTGCGCGAGGTCGGGGTCGGGGCCTAGGAGTTTGTGGCTCTGAGCCACAAACGCTCGATCGGCCCGGCGCGCCGACGGAGAAGCGTCACCCCGAAGCGAGCTCCCGCCGTCGGGATGCCCCGACGGGGCGGAGCTCCGCTCGCAGTCGTCCGAGTCGTTCCGGCCTGGGTCTGGCTCGCCGGTCTCGTGGTCCTGTCCACGCTCTTTCGCTTCGCGCTCGCCCGGCGCACGGTCGCGCCGTGGATCATGGTCGACGAGATCATCTATTCCGAGCTCGCCAAGAGCTTTGCCGACACCGGCAGCTTCTCGATCCGGGAAGAGCCGGTCGGTCTCGCGTACGGCTTCGTGTACCCGCTGCTCCTGAGCCCGGCCTACGCGCTCTACGAGGCCGTTCCGGATGTCTACGGGGCGATCAAGCTCATCAACGCCCTCGTGATGTCGCTGACGGCGGTTCCGGCCTACCTGCTCGCCCGCAGGGTGCTCTCCCAGCCTCTCTCGCTCCTCGCCGCGGTCCTCTCCGTCGCCTTGCCCGGGATGCTCTACACGGCCACCGTCATGACGGAGAACGCGTTCTACCCGCTCTTCGTCTCGGCCGCCCTGGCGCTCGTCCTCGTGCTCGAGCGTCCCACGCTCGTCAGAGTCGTCGGCCTGCTTGCCGTCTCCGGTCTCGCCTTCTTCACGCGCGTGCAGGCCGTCGTGCTTCTGCCCGCGATGCTCACCGCTCCCCTGCTTCTGGTCTGGCTGGACCGGCGAGGCAGAGGCGGCCTGCGACCGTACCGGTGGCTCTACGGTCTCGTCGCGGCCGGAGCAGGTCTCCTACTTGCCTTCCAGCTCGCCCGCGGTCGCTCGCCGGGCGAGGCCCTCGGCGCCTATCGCGCGGCCGGCGACCTGGACTACGACGTCGGCGACGTACTCGGTTCCCTGGTGCTCCACCTGGCCGAGCTGGACCTCGCTCTGGGTGTCGTTCCCTTTGCAGCCTTGATCGTCCTCGTGGCGACGGCGCGACGCGTCGACGAGCAGTTGCGCGTGTTCCTCGCCGCGGCGCTCGCGCTCGGCGCCTGGACGATCCTCCAGGTTGCCACGTTCGCCTCTGCGCTCGAGCCCTTCAGGGTCGAGGAGCGAAACATGTTCTACGTGGCGCCGCTCTTCCTGATCGCGCTGCTCGCATGGATCGAGCGCGGGCTCCCCCGTCCACGGGCCTGGACGCTCGCGGCGGCGGGCGTCGCGGCCGCGCTTCCGGCCTTTCTGCCCTATCCGAGCCTGATCGGGACCGCGGCCGTCTCGGATACGTTTGCGCTTCTTCCCTGGTGGACGGTGCATCTGTGGGGAGTGGCCCTACACCGAATCTGGCTCCTCGTACTCATCGCCGCCTGCGCCGTAGCGGCTCTCTACATCGTCGTGCCGCGCCGCTTCGGGCTCGTGCTCCCGGCCGTCGTCCTGGCGTACTTCGCGGTCTCGATTCAGCCGGTGGAGTCGCGGATCCGCGAGGCGTCGATCGGCGCCCTTTTCCAGGCGACCACGAGGCCTCAGCGTGATTGGGTCGACCGCAGCACGGGTCCCGGCGCCGAGGTGGCCGTGATCTGGTCGAATCGCGTGGACGTCGTGGACCGGCTGTTCGTGAACGTCACCGAGTTCTTCAACCGCAGCGTCGGCCGCGTGTACCACCTCGCCGGTCCGACTCCCGGCTCGCTGCCCGAGACCGCGGTGACGCTCGACCGGCGCACGGGCCGGCTGCTGCAACCCTCGGGAAGCTCCGTCACCGCCGACTACGTGCTCACGGACGAGACGGTGCCCCTCGGCGGGCGGCTCCACGATCGAGACGAGCGCAAGGGCGTCACGCTGCACTCGCTGCGGGCAGCCGCTACCTACGGCGGGGCGGTCACCCTCAGACGCGAGGTCACCGGCGTCTACGACGACGGCTGGTCGGGCCCCGAGGTGACGTATCGCAGCTTCGCGTGCGTGCCTGGGCGATTGCGAATAGCCCTCGAGAGCGACCCGAAGCTGTTTCGCCGTCCGCAGACCGTCGTCGCACGCGTCGGCGGCCGGGTCGTCTCGCGCCGGACGGTTCATCCCGACCGGCGAACCTCGCTGAACGTGCCGCTCGTCCCGAACGACCACCGCTGCACCGTGCGCTTCTCGGTCAGCCCGACTGCCGTTCCCGCCGAGATCCAGGGCGGCGACGACACCCGCCGGCTCGGCATGCATTTCCGTGACTTCACCGAGATCTGGGCACGATGAGGATCGCATTCGACGTCAGCCCGCTGTCGCACCGGCGCACAGGCATCGGGAACTACATCCGCGGCGTGCTGCGCGGCCTCATGGCCGCCGCCGGCGAGGAGCACGAGATCGTCCCGTTTGCGCCGACGAGCCTTCGGGGTAAGCGGCTGATCGAGGAATCCCTGGCTGGCCTTCCGCTCGACCCGAGGCTGGCCGTTCTACCTTTCGCCCACGGCTGGCGCACCGCCTGGAGCCGCGCGTGCCGGCCGCCGGCCGAGCGCTTTCTCGGCTCATTCGACGTCCTGCAGTACTGGGACTGGATGTATCCGCCACAGCGAGGCGGGGTGCGGGCGACGATGATTCACGACCTCGTCCCGCTGCGGTTCCCCGAGTGGGTCACGGGTCGCACCCGCCGCATGCACGGCGCCAAGTACCGGAACGCCGCCCGCACGTGCGACGTGATCTTCGCCAACTGCGAGTTCACCGCGGACGATGTCGTCGAGCGGCTGGGCGTGCCGCGCGAGCGCCTGCGCGTCGCCTACCCGGGCGTCGATCCCGCTTTCGCGCCGGACGGCCCGCAGTCGGAGCTGGGGCGGCCGTACGTCCTCACGGTCGCGACGCTCGAGCCGCGCAAGAACCTCAAGACGGTGCTTGCCGCCCACGAGCTCTTGCGCGATGAGCTCGCCCTTGCGCTGGCCGGCGGCGCGGGCTGGGGAGATCAGCCGGAGCTGACCGGGGAAGGGGTCATCCCGCTCGGATACGTCTCCGACGACGAGCTTGCCGGTCTCTACCGGGGCGCCGCGGCCTTCGTCTTCCCGTCGCGGTTCGAGGGCTTCGGCATCCCGGTGATCGAGGCGATGGCATCCGGTGTGCCGACGGTCGTGTCCTCGCACCCCTCGCTCGACGAGGCGTGCGGCGACGCGGCAGTCCGCGTCGATCCCGAGAGCCCGGCGGCGGTCGCCGAGGGCGTCCGCGAGGCGCTTGCCGACCGCGAGGAGCTCGTCCGCCGAGGCTTGGAGCACGCGCGACGCTTCCGGTGGGAAGCCACGGGGAGGGTGTTTCTGGAGAGCTACGCAACCGCGCTGCGCAGTCTGCTCTGAGACACTCTCGACCGTGCGCGTCGGCATCGACACCTCTCCGCTTCTCCAGACTCGCGCCGGGACGGCGCGCTACCTGGAGGGTCTGATCGGCGGGCTCGAGGAGCTCGGGGAGATCGAGCTTCGACGGCTGGCTTTCGGGGGGTCGGGACGCCTGAGCGCCGTCGTGCGCGACACCTGGTGGTACCTCACGAGGCTGCCTCGGGTCGCACGGCGAGCGTCGCTCGACGTCCTCCATTGTCCGAGCTTCCGGGCACCCATCCGCTCGAACGTGCCGCTCGTCGTGACGGTGCACGACCTCGCTGTGCTGCGGCATCCCGAGGCGTTCAACCGCTGGACGAGGAGCTATAGCCGCCGGCTCGTGCCCCGCGTCGTCAAGGCCGCTGACCGGCTGATTGCCGTGTCGGAGTTCACGCGGCGCGAGCTCGTCAGCTTTCTCGGCGTCCCGGACGCGAAGATCCGCGTCGTCCCGAATGCGGTTGGCGGGGTGTTCTCACCGGAGGGACCAGCAGCCGAGGGTGACTACGTCCTGGCCGTCGGCACGGTAGAGCCGCGGAAGAATCTGGCGCGAGTGGTTGAGGCAGCGAAGCGCGCCGGGGTCGAGCTCAGGGTGGTGGGCGAGCGCGGCTGGGGGGACGTCGAGCTCCCGGGCAACGGCGTCCGCTGGCTCGGTCGCGTGCCCGACGATGAGCTCGCGTCGCTCTACAGAGGCGCACTCTGCCTCGCGTACCCGTCGCTCTACGAGGGGTTCGGGATCCCGGTGCTCGAGGCCCTCGCGTCCGGGACGCCGGTAGTCACGAGCGCGGCGGGCGCCACCGAGGAGGTCGCCGGTGGCGCCGCCGTGCTCGTGGATCCCCGCGACCCGGCCTCCATCTCGGCTGGCATCGGAGAGGCTGTCTCGCGCCGCGCCGAGCTCTCCGTGCTCGGCCCGAAGCGTGCGAGCCGCTTCAGCTGGCGCGCGACCGTGGAGGCGACCGCCGGCGTCTACAGGGAGCTCGCCGGATGAGCGCACCGCTAGTCGTGCTCGACGCCGATGTCCTCGGCCGCGAGCGAACCGGCGACGAGACGCACGTCGAGAACCTCCTGCGCACGCTCCCCGCCGCGGCACCCGATCTTCGCTTCGCGGCCGTGACCCGGCATCCCGAGCTCGTGCCGGAAGGGATCGAGCCGGTGCTGCTTCCGGCTCGCAGCCAGGAAGTGCGCATGGCCTGGTCGTTTCCCCGCCTGCTTCGTCGACTTCGTCCCGCGCTCGGCCATTTTCAGCACGCGATCCCGCTCGGCTACCGCGGTCCCGCGGTGGTGACGATCCACGATCTCTCCTTCGAGCGTCACGCGGCGATGATGCCGCGCAAGGACCGCCTGCTCTTCCGTGCGTTCGTCCCCCGGGCAGCGAGGCGCGCCGCTCGGGTCTTCGCCGTCTCCGAGCGCACGAAACGCGACCTCGTCGAGCTCTACGGCATCCCGGAGCAGCGCATCGTGGTGACGCCGAACGGGGTCGATCCCGCCTTCAAGCCTGGACCCAACGGGATTGCGGACGACCCGTACGTCCTGTTCGTGGGCGCCGTCCAGACGCGGAAGAATCCACTGGCCGCGGCTGCCGCCGCGGCCGCGGTCGGCCTCCCATTCGTGGTTGCAGGCCCCACCCCGGATCGCGAGCTGGCCCGCGAGCTGGCACGGAGAGGTGCCGACTTCCGCGGCTATCTGGCGAAGGAGAAGCTGGCGGAGCTCTACCGCGGGGCCGCCTGCGTCGTGTTGCCGTCCCGCTTCGAAGGCTTCGGCCTGCCCGTGGTGGAGGCCATGGCGTGCGGGACACCCGTCGTCGTGGCCCCGGACCCTGCGCTCCTCGAGGTCGCCGGCGAAGCAGCCATCTTCCGGGAGCCCGAGAACCTCGCCGATGGCGTGCGGGAAGCGCTCCGCGAGCGAGAGCGGTTCGCTCGGGCGGGTATCGATCGAGCGCGAGCGTTCGACTGGGCGGAGACGGCCCGCCGTGTAGTCGGCGCCTACCGCGACGTTCTGGCGGGCCGGTGAGCGTCTCGGCCGTGGTCGTGTCCCAGGGGCACGCCCGTGAGCTCCGCGAGTCTCTTCCGGCTCTTGCACCGCAGGTCGACGAGCTGCTCGTGATCTCGAACGTGCCGGGCAGCGTCGACGAGCTTCCCGCCGGGACACGGGTGATCGACAATGCGCAACCGCGTTCCTTCGCGGCGAATGTCAACCTCGGCATAGGCGCGACGAGCGGCGACTGCGTCGTCGTCGCCAACCCGGATGCGGTTGCCGAGCCGGGCGCCGTGCAGAGCCTTCGCACGTTCGCCGAGGACCACCCGCGCTGCGGCATCGCCGGCCCCGCCATGCGCTACCGCGACGGCCGCTGGCAGCCGTCGCGGCGCCGCTTCCCGACGGTGGCGGGGACGCTCGTGCGACGGACTCCCCTGCGTCTCCTCTTTCCGCCGTTCGAGCGCCAACGCTCCCACTATCTCCTCGACGAGCGACCGGCCGAGCCCGTTCGAGCGGACTGGATGCTCGGCGCCTTCCTCCTCATGCGGCGCACTATGCTGGACGAGATCGGCGGGTGGGACGCCGGCTTCCGCCACTACGGAGAGGACATCGACCTCTGCTACCGGGCCGCGAAGGCGGGCTGGGAGCGCTGGTACGTCCCCGACGCGGTCGTGACGCACGACTACGCGGCGGTCGTGGATCGCCGCTTCCTGACGCGGCACACCGTCTGGCACCTGCGGGGCGTGCTTCGCTTCGTGCGCAAGCATCCGGAGCGCCTGCGGGCGCTCTGAGGCGTGTCTCTCTCCGTGAACTGCATGACCCGGGGACCCGCTCCCCGGGCGGCCGCGTTACTCGGGCTGCTTCGGCCCGCGGTGGACGAGATCGTTGTGGCGCTCGACGAGCGGGCGGAGGCCGAGGTTGCGGCCACCGTCGCTCGTGTTGCGGACAAACTCATCCGCTACCCCTACGCCGAGCCTGTGGATCGCCCGCTCGCGTGGCTGCACGCCGAATGCTCCGGCGACTGGGTGCTGACGATCGACGACGACGAGATCCCGAGCCGCGCGCTTCTCGACGCCTTGCCCGAGCTCGCCGGTGCCGTAGACGTCACCCACTTCTGGCTTCCGCGCCGCTGGCTCTACCCCGATCCAACCCGGTTTCTGGCGCAGCCGCCCTGGCGCCCGGATTATCAGCTTCGGCTCGTCCTCAACGACCCGAGGACGGTTTCCTTTCCCGACGAGACGCACAAACCGATCTCGGCACTCGGCCCGGGCCGCTACGTCGACGCGCCTCTCTACCACGCGGACTGCATCCTCAACCCACTCGAGCGCCGGCGCGAGAAGGCGTGGAAGTACGAGCACAGCCGCCCGGGAAAGCGGGTCGCCGGCCGGCCGATGAACGAGCTCTACTACCTGCCGGAGACGCTGGACGACCCTCGCACGGCGACGGTGCCGGGGGAGGACGAGGCGCTGATTCGCACCGTGCTCGACGCTGAGCCGGTCGGGTCGCCGGAGATCGATCTCGACACCATCCCGCGCGCTACGCGTGAGCAGATCGACCGGTTCTGGCAAGGCAGGGCTCTCGCCTCGACGGCCTACCAGGCCCGTTTGACCGTGCTCGACGACTGGAGTGAGCTGGCCGCCGGCGAGGTTCGCGCATTCGACGTGCGCGCCGAGAACCTCGGCGGCGAGGTCTTTTCCTGGGGAGAAGCCGGCCGCCCCGAGATCCGACTGGCAACGCGCTGGCGCGACCGCACCGGACAGGAGCTCGTCGCAGAGGGGCTGAGGACACCGCTGCCGGGAGATCTCCACCCCGGCGAGTCGGCGATCGTTCCCGTCCAGGTCGCCGCGCCAGAGGTTCCCGGGCGGCATCGGCTCGAGATCGATCTCGTCCACGAGCACGTCCGCTGGTTCGAGTGCGGGACGAGCGTCGAGATCGATGTCGTAGGAGGTCGCCGCATCGGGCTCGTTGTGGATGACGACGCCGTGCTGCGGGCCGAGCTGGCCCGGCTTGCCGAGGTGGCGCCCGACCACGAGCCCGTCGTCTTCACGCCCGCCGGCGAGGCCGTCGCCGAGGCCCTCGGGGTTCGAGCCCGGCCGAGCCTGGAGCCGTACCTGCTCGACCGTCTGCCGGCCGGGCCGCGCGGGGCCGCGCGCGTCGTCCTGCGGACAGCGGCCCTGGTACGCGCGGCGCGTGCCTTCGCAGCGGGGGAGGGCTCTTCTGTGCCGCACGACGCACGCACATTCCTCGAAGAGGTGTCGAAGCTGGAAGGGCTCGTCGTTGCAGCTCGTAATCCGCCGGTTCGGGCGGCCGCCGTTCTCGCCGCGCGGGCACTCGGCGTACCGGCGACGCTGGCCGGCGACGCGCCACGGGGCCGCCTCGTGAACCGCGCGCTCCTGTCGCTAGCGGAGCGGCGCGTCTCGGCGTGGGAGGGTCCGAGCCCACGCACTTCCCAACTCGGCGATCCGGCTATCTCGCCGTCCGAGCCGGCCGCCGCGGAGCGGCCCGAGTGGGAGTACGTGCCGGAGGGCTGGGCTCGCGCCCACGCGGACGAGCGCGTCAAGGGCTGGAACGTGGACGCGATCGCCGAGGCGTACCGGGCGAAGTGGCCGTCCTTCGTCAAGGCCGCGGAGTCGGGCGGGACGCTCGGCATCTACCACGAGGCGGTCGCCGGGGAAGAAGTGCCCACCGACGATCTCCCCGCACACAACATGCTCGTCACGCTCGGCTACGTGCTCGCGCTGGCCGCGCGAGCGAAGGAGCGTCTCTCGATTCTCGACTGGGGTGGCGGCAGCGGCCATTACTACCTCCTCGCCAAGGCTCTCCTTCCGGGCGTCGCGCTCGAGTACCACTGCAAGGACGTGCCCACGCTGGCCGCGCTCGGTCGCGAGCTTCTACCCGAAGTCACCTTCCACGACGACGACTCCTGCCTCGCCGCCCGTTACGACGTCGTGCTCGTCAGTGGAGCGCTGCAGTACGCGGAGGACTGGAAGTCCATGCTCGCGCGACTCGGGGAAGCCGCCGATCCCTACCTCTACGTCACGCGGCTTCCCGTCGCGCTCGAGTCCCCTTCCTTCGTGGTCGTCCAGCGCGCGTACGCCTATGGCTACGACACCGAGTACCTCGGCTGGGTCCTGAACCGCGGTCAGCTGCTCGAGCGTGCTTCGAGTGCTGGGCTCCGCCTCGTCAGGGAGTTCCTCCTGCAGGCCTGGTTCTCGGCGGCCGGCGCTCCCGAGGACCCGGTCGGGCACCGGGGCTTCCTGTGGCGGGCACGAACCCGAAGCTGACCTGGGCGCCGAGCTCGCGCCGGTCGGTCTCGCGGGGGTCCTCTTCCGCCGGTACGAAGGTCGGCTCGATATGCACGCGGACGTGGAACGGCGGCGGGGGCGAGAAGAGCAAAAAGATCGGAGAGGTGCAGGACCGGAGTCGGTGCCGTTGTACCTCGCGGACGCGGGCGAACGTCGGGTTGCCGGAAGCGTCGAGAGCCAGGGGCCCAATCGAGATCCTGACTCTCGCGCCCGGGTCGAGGCCGCAGGAACCCAGGCGGGAAGTTCGCACCGACGCGATGCCGAGACGCCCCCCTTGTGTCGAGTACTGGGAGTACGTGGCGTCGCTCCCGATCCAGCCGTCCGAGTAGAGACCCGTGACGTCGCGCTGCAGGGCGAGCGGCCCATCCAGCCGGTAGAGCTTCCAGCGCCCCGCTTCTGCCACCTCCGTGCCCTGCGGCTCGATCCCGATGTCGGCGAGCACGTAGCGGGCCCCGGTGTCGGGGCTCAGTGTGCCGTCCGGCGCCGCGAGCCTAGGAGTCTCGGTCGGCCCCGGTCCCGGGGCAGTGTCGTCGCGAGTCCACACCCGCGTGATCGACCGGTTCCAGAACTCGAGCAGGTGAATCGCGTTCGCGTTCAGGATGCCCTGGCCCAGATACACGGTCGCCTCCCCGCCGGTTGCACGGTCGACCCAGTCGAACGGCTGTGGCACCTCCGTCGCGAGCTTGTCGGCGAACGCGTCCGATGCGTCGCTCGCTGCCATCTCGGCGGTGACGTTCCACGCCAGGACGAGAGCGGCGATACCGATCAGCGCCGTACGCCTCTCGCGGATGGCCGCGACGCCGAGAATCAGGGCGGTCGAGACACCGAGCACGACGAGCAGCGCCGTCTGAACCGCGCCGTCGTCCCAGTCGAAGTACTGGTTCGCATACGACAGGATCGAGAGACTCGGGGCGTCCGCGTACAAGGCGGAGGGGTCGAGCTCGTAAGGGGTCACGACGATCAGGAGGGCGGCGCCGGCAACGGCGAGCCCGAGCGGGACGAGCCGCGTTTTGCCCTGCTCGAGCCACACGGCGGCGGCGACGAACAGCAACGGGCTGAGATAGATCAGGTTGCGTTCCTCGACGCGGCTCTCGAAAAAAGTCGCCAGAAAGGCCGCCTTGCCGGCCGTGTAGAGGCAGAAGCCGAGCGCTGCGGTGGCTAGGACTGCCACGAAGGGGCGGTGGGCGGGTGAGCCGCCGGGCCGCCAAGCCCCCGCGACCGCGGCGAGGAGCGGAAGCACGCCGAGCCCGATGACGAGGGCACCCGCGGCCCACACAGCGTGATCCAGCATCGACCGGGGATGCTGGGTCGCTGCCTCCCACTGACCCCAGAAGCGACCGATCAGCTCGCTGGCGAAGAGCGCGGCAACCCCTGCAACGGCCGCCGCGGCCGTCCATTCGATCCACGACCACCCCGCGCGCCGGGCGCGGCCCCACTCGCCCGACCACGCGAGCAGCGCGGCCGAGCCTGCGAAGACGGCAGGCAGGAGCGCGAGCTGGCCGCGGACGAGCGGAGCGAGGAGGCACGCCGCGGTGGCCAGCACGAGCCAGCGTGTACCGCGGCTCGTGAGCGCCTTGACGATTAGGAAAAAACACATAGCCGCATACGGGTAAGCGAGTGTCTCGGTGAGCAGGAGCGACGAGTACGCGAACGCGGGGATAGCGGCCGAGGCGATGGCGGCGAACAGCGCCGGCCCGCGCGAGACCAGCATGCGCGCGAGCGCGTACGCCGGAAACAGGGCGGAGGTCATCGTGACGACGCCGATGAGCTTCGCGGCCTGGTAGGCGGTCTCGGTCCTGTCGAAGAGCCACGCCGGTGCCGTGAGGTAGGCATAGAGGGTGGCGAACGATTCGGATTCCCCTCGCCGCCCCGGGTGGCCCGTGTCCGCTATCGAGCGCGCGAGCTGCGTGTAGTCGAGCTCGTCGGCGAAGAGCCAGGGTGAGCGGAGCGACCACGCCTGCCAGCCGTAGAGGAGGCAAAGCCAAACGAACGCGCTCGCCAGCGGGACGGCCGAGAAGAGGCGCTCGCTCCAACGATGGCTCGACGCATCGGCATCTCCATGCCGCGCCGCAACCGTGCTCACTCGAGCGAGCGCCCGAGCACGAGATCCGGGTCGACGTTCGTCTCCCGCCGAACGAACTGGCAGTTGATCCCAGCCACCGCGCAGCCCCGCACGACGAAGTCGAGTCGCTCGCGGGTTGCGTCGGGGATCGTGACCAGGACGCGGTCGGGTCTCGTGTCTTCGAGCACGCGGGCGATGTCGGGTGCGCTACCGAGCACCGGAACGCCTTGCAGCCGCCTGCGGCGAAGCGCTGGATCGTCGTCTACGAAGCCCACGACCTGCTCGCCCGGGGTTTGGCGCAGCTCGAGCAGAAGGCTTCGCCCCGCACGTCCCGCACCCACGATGAGAGTGCGGCGCCGGTCACCGCGGTCCTTCAGCACGCCGAGCACCGGCACGAGCGCGCGTTCTCCAAAGCGTGAGGCACCGATGAGAATGGTGCAGAGGAGCGCGTCGATGACGAACACACTGCGCGAGAAGTCGGCGAAATCGTGCACGTATGACAAGGCGAGAAACCCAACCGCCAGAAGCTCGGACACGACCACCGCGGCGACGATTCCGGTCGCATCGCGGGCCCCGACGTAGCGCCATACGCTGCTGTAGAGGCCGAAAGGAATGAAGACTGCGTAGCGTGCCGCGAGAATTACCGGGAGCGCACTCAGGAACAGCTCGCGCTGGTTGCCGGGGCCACCGCCCTCGAAGCGGAGCAGGTACGCGGCCGAGAAGGCGGCGGTTATGAGCGCGAAGTCCACGAGCACCTCGATCAGGCGACGGCGGTGGACGACGAAGATGCGAAGCCAGAACGGCCCCGTCTCGTCGCGGGGAACCGTCTGACGCTCGCTGTCCGCCAGAAAGCTGCCGAACTGCACGAGGACGGCGAACGTGATCAGCACGCCGATGAGCGTGATCCAGGGATCGTTGAGCGCGCTGTAGCCAAGGCTCGTTGCACCGACGCCGGCGGCGATCAGCGCCAGGAGCACGACGGCCCGCTTTTCCGAAAGACCGTGCCGGACGAGTCTGTGCGAGCTGTGGTCCCGGCCGCCCGCGTAGATGGGGCGGCCCTCGAGCAGGCGCACGACGGTCACGAGCGTCGTATCGAGGATCGGCACGGCGAGGATGAGTAGCGGCAGGACGAGCGTCGCCGCCGTCGTACCGGCGACTTCCCAGCTCGCCGCCAGGCTCAGGGCCGCGAGCCCGAAGCCGAGCACCTGGCTCCCGGAGTCACCCATGAAGACCTGTGCCGATCCCCGCACGCGAAGGTTGAAGAGGAGAAACCCGAGCGCCGCCAGGCCGAGGCTCGAGCCGACGACGAGGACGAGGTCGTTCGAGTGGACGCTGATGGCGTCGATGGCGAAGAACGCGCACGCAATCGCGGCGAGGCTTCCGGCAAGGCCATCGATGTGATCCAGGAGGTTGAATGCGTTCGTCACGCCGACCAGCCAGACGAGCGCGATTCCTGTCGCGACGACGTCGTTGTGGACGATCTCCACCGAGAGCCCGCTCGCGAGGACGACGACCGCGGCACCGATCTGCGCCGCGAGTTTCGTGAGCGGCTTGAGTGAGGAGACGTCGTCCGCGAGCCCGACGGCGAAGAGAATCGCGCAGCCGCCCAGGATCCCGAGCAACTTCGCGCTGGGCTCCACAGCCCCGACAGCGAGACAGGCGCCAACACCGGCGAGGAGGCCGGCGAGGATCCCGAGACCGCCGAGTGCGGGCGTCTCCCGCGCGTGCCAGCGGTCGCCGCTCGGCACCGCCACCACACGCCGTGCGAGGGGCGAGCGAAGGGCTGCCCAGATCAGGAGGGCGGACGTGGCGAAAGCGACGGCGGAGGCGGCAGCGCTCACCGGCGAGAACGGTAACCGACTGGTGTTACGGACACCGTCACGAAAGTGAGGCGCTCTACACTTCGAGGCATGTCGACGTACGCCGACCTCTTCCGCTACCGCGAGCTGTTCGCGAACCTATTCCGCCGAGATTTGCAGGCGAAATACAAGGCGTCCGCGCTCGGCCTGGCGTGGACGCTCGTCAACCCGCTCATTCTCATGGGTATCTACGTGCTCGTCTTCTCGCTGCTCTGGCGGGTGGTCGACGTGCCGCACTATCCCCTGTTCGTGCTCGCCGGCCTCGCCGTGTGGGTCTTCTTCACAGGCTCGCTGCAAGGGGCGTCGAGCAGCCTGCTCGAGAGCGCGCCGCTGATCAGGAAGGTGCGGTTTCCGCGCCAGCTCGTGGCGCTATCGGCTGTCGCGACACAGGTCGTGGCATTCGCAGTCATGCTGGCGATCCTCATCGTCGTGAACGCGATCGTCATCCCGGAGGCCCGGGACACCGTATGGCTGGCCCTGCCGCTCTCGGTGCTCGTCGTCGCACTGGTGGCCGGCGTCGCACTCGCGGTCGCGTCCGCCAACGTCGTCTTCCGTGACGTCGAGCACATCGTGAGTGCGCTACTTCTCCCCTGGTTCTTCCTGACTCCGATCATCGTGCCGCTCGACAGCTTGCCGGGGGCCGAGGACCGCTATCACACCCTCGTCCAGGTGCTTCGCTACGTCAACTTCATCACACCACCGATGGACGCCGTGCGCGACCCGCTCCTCGGGCATGTTCCGCGCCTCGTGGACGTGGTGTACCTCGCGGTCGCGGCGCTCGCCGCCCTGGCCCTGGGCGCGTTCGCCTTCAGACGCGTCGACGACCGGATAGCGGTCGAGCTCTAGTCCTGAGAGCGATCCGCCCGTCGTAGAGCCACGGCTCGTCGTCGGGCGGGGCCAGCGCGGGGAGGCCCTCCACGTCGTCCACCCACGCCGGCTCGAAAGACGCGAGCACGGATGGGCAGAGCAACGGGTGCGAGAAGGCTGGATTGCGCCCGCCGCCGGGTGCCCACGGGGCCAAACTCCCAGCCGACCGGCGTCGGACGAGTGATCGACCGACCGCCTCGATCGAGCCCGCGACCACCACATAGCCCTCGGTGTGGGCGTCCAGCACCCGGGCCGACCAGTCCGGAGCGGGCAGGCAGCCGGCGGCCAGAAACGCCGTCGCCTCACCGCCCGTCGCCACGACGTCCTCCTGCCTCGTCAGGGCCGCCTCCGTGGCGGAGACGAGCTCCGGCGCACCGGGTCGGATCATGACAGACAGCCGCCGCTCGGCGATTCGCGGCTCCACCGGAGCGTCCACCTCGAGCATCGGGTTTCCGAGCTCGCTGAACCACAAGCGCTCGGCATCGAGGAGATCGAAGGCCAGCCGATAGCGGCCGGGCGGGATGGGCGCTCGAACCGGAAGGTTCACCTCGATCGTCTCCCCGGGGGCGACCGGACGGCCGAGCGGTGCCCGCAGGCCGTCCCAGACGATCGGATTTCCGCGGTCGTCGAGCCAGTGGTAGGAGAGGTAGATCCAGGTCGGCCCGTTCGAGCGCCAGGTAACGAGACCGGCGTTCGAAAGCGTGACCCTCGCCTCCGTGATCGCGCCGGCTCGCTGGCCGCCGAGCGCGAGCGGCCCCCACCGGACCGCCAGTGGCCCTTGGGGGCCGCGCTCCTCGCTGACGCTCGTCAAGGCGTGGCTAGTCTAGAACCGTGTCGGAGCCTCTACTCGTACGGGCGTGCCGGCGAGCTCCGGTCGAGCGAACACCGGTCTGGTTCATGCGGCAAGCCGGCCGGTCGCTGCCGGAATACCGGGAGCTCCGCAAGCGCTACACGCTCTTCGACGTCTGCCGTCGGCCGGAGGTCTGCGCCGAGGTGACCCTTCAGCCTGTCCGTGCCCACGGTGTGGACGGCGCCGTGATGTTCGCCGACATCATGCTCCCGGTGCTCGGAATGGGCGTCGACGTGGAGCTCGTGGAGAACGTCGGGCCGGTGATCGAGCGCCCGCTCGAGCGGATGGCGGACGTCGAGCGCCTGCGCGTCCCTACGTCCGAGGAGGCCGTTCCGTTCATTCTCGAGGCGGTTCGGCTGGTGCGCGAGGAACTCGAGCCGGAGAGGGCGGTGATCGGCTTCTGCGGCGGCCCCTTCACGGTGGCCGGATACCTGATCGAAGGCCGGCCGAGCCGCGAGTTCCTCAAGGTCAAGACCCTCATGTACAGCGAGCCCACGGTCTGGCATGCGCTCATGGAGAAGCTGACGGCGACGTTCTGCGAGTACGTGGCGGCCAAGGTGGCCGCGGGCGCCGACGTCATCCAGGTCTTCGACTCGTGGGTCGGAGCGCTGTCCCTTGCGGACTACGAGGAGTTCGTCGCGCCCTACTCGGCCCGCATCCTCGCCTCGGTCGACGTACCGACGATCCATTTCGGGACCGGTACGGCGACCCTTCTATCCGCGATGGCCGAGGCCGGCGGAGACGTGATCGGGCTCGACTGGCGCATTCCGCTCGACCGCGGCTGGGCGGAGGTGGGAGACGACCACGGCGTCCAGGGCAACCTCGACCCGGCTGTCCTGCTCGGTCCGTGGGAGCGGGTCGAGACGGCGACGCGCGACGTGCTGAACCGCGCCGCCGGCCGTCGGGGGCACATCTTCAACCTTGGCCACGGCGTGCTCCCGCAGACGGACCCGGCCAACCTTGGCCGCCTCGTCGAGCTCGTCGCGGATGCCACCGTCGAGGCGCGCGTGTGAGGTCCACGGCCGTCGTGCTGATGGCGTACGGCAGCCCGGAGCGCCTCGAGGACGTGCCCGCGTACTACGCAGACATCCGCGGCGGGCGTCCGATCCGTCCCGAGCTGCTGGAGGACCTGGTGGAGCGGTACCGCCGCCTCGGGATCGAGAGCGGGTCGCCCCTCAACGCCGTGACCGAGGCAACGCGTTCACGCCTGCACGATGCGCTCGGCCTCCCGGTGTACACGGGCATGAAGCACTGGCGGCCCCGGATCGCCGACGCCGTCGGGGCCGCGCTCGCCCGGGGCGCCGAGACCGTCGTAGGTCTCGTGCTCGCGCCGCATTACTCGCGGCTCTCCATCGCCGGTTACCGTCAACAGCTCGAAGGCGCGCTCGCGGAGCGTGCCGAGCTCGTCTTCGTCGAGAGCTGGCACGACGACGAGGGCTTCGTCGATCTCCTCGCTGCCCGCGTGCGCGGAAGCCGCGCGCACGTCGTGTTCACCGCGCACAGCCTGCCGGCGCGGATCCTGGACGAGGGCGACCCCTACCAGCAGCAGCTGCTCGAGACGGCGACGCTGGTGGCCGAGCGAGCTGCGCTGACCGACTGGAGCTTCTCGTACCAGAGCGAGTCCGCCACGGGCGAGCCGTGGCTCCAGCCTGACATCCTCGATCACCTGGGTGATCTCGCGGAGCGCGGCGTGGACGACGTGCTCGTCTGTCCGGTCGGCTTCGTCGCCGACCATCTCGAGATCCGCTGGGACCTCGACACGGAGGCCATGGAGCGCGCGGCCGAGCTGGGGATGAGGCTGGCGCGTATAGAGATGCCGAACGCGCACCCGGAGCTCATCTCCGTGCTGGCGGGGCTCGTGCGCCGCGCGATTCCGGCCGGGGTCGCGCCGTGAGCCCGGGCGAGGTCGCCGTGGAGCGGGCCAGCCGCCGCTTCCGTGTCTACCCGAAGCCCGTGCGCACCTTGAAGGAGGTGCTCGTGGCTCGGGGTCGCGTCGCGGGGACGGACGTGTGGGCACTCAGGGATGTCTCGTTCTCGATCGGGCCTGGCGAGGCGGTCGGGCTCGTGGGGAGGAACGGCTCGGGTAAGACGACGTTGCTGCGCCTGCTGGC
>JACCTQ010000003.1 GCA_013812265.1 Actinomycetota bacterium | reverse complement strand
GGCCGAGATCCTCGAGGTGTAGTGCTCCGTCCCGGAAGTCGCTTGATGATCCTGGCACGCGAAAAGCAAGCCGGGGAAGGACGCAGGGAGCGCGCATGTGCTGGCACATGTAAGCGACTGAGGACGCGGCATGGCGGCGGTCAGCGCGGCCCGACGGCACAAGGCTTCATTCTGAAACGAGTTCTAAGCTCGGCCCCTACCGGACGAGTTGCGCGGCGCTCGCGCCGCCTCCCAGGGCCTGGGCGAGCGCCGGGTGATCGGAGAGCGCTGTTCGAAGGCGCTCCAGGTCGCGGCCGCGAAGCGTGACCGGCCCGCGCCGCGCGATGCCTCCGGTCGAGTAGGCGAAGCGGACAAGCCGATCCCCCTTGTCGTTTTCCAGCAGCTGCACGACTGAAGAGAACCGCTTGCCTCCGGCACGCTGCGGAAGGCTAACTTCCTCGACGAGCGTTGCCGGGCCCCATGGAGTCTCCGCTCTTGTCGCCATGTGAAAACCGTAGCGAGCCAGGGCGCAGGCATGTGTGCCGCCTCTGTCGCGAAATCGTGTCAAGGCGAAATCGTGTCAAGGCGAAGCCTCGTGCCGTCGAGCCGCACCGAACGACGACGCCTCATTCCGAGCCGGGTTCCGAAACCGATCACGAACTAGGCTGCCCCGAATGATCATCGGCCACCTCGATCTCGATGCCTTCTTTGCAGCCGTCGAGGAACTCGAGCAACCGGAGCTCCGGGGACGGCCGCTCGTGGTAGGCGGAGACCCCCACGGACGCGGCGTCGTGGCAACCGCGAACTACGAAGCTCGGCGCTATGGCATCGGCTCGGCCATGAGCTGCGCGGAGGCCCTGCGGCGCTGTCCTCGAGCGGTCTTCGTCCACCCGCGGAAGGGCCTCTACTCGACCTACTCGGACGCCGTCTGGGCAGCGGTGCGCGAGGTTGTGCCGACGGTCGAGCGAACCGGACTCGATGAGGGCTACCTCGATCTCGGCGAGGTGGCCGACGACTTCGCCAGGGCGCGCGAGCTCGCGGAGGCGATCCAGGCCGTCGTGCGAGGAGCGACTCGACTGAGCGCTTCGGTCGGCGTGGCCACTTGCAAGGTCTGCGCCAAAGTGGCGAGCGACCGCCGCAAGCCCGGTGGGCTGACGGTCGTTCCGCCCGGCCGAGAGGCCGCATTTCTTGCTCCCTTCGACGTACGACTGCTGGCAGGCGTAGGCCCGCGGGCAGAGGCACGCCTGCTCGCAGCAGGTGTGAGGACGATGGGTGCGCTGGCCGGTCTCTCTGACGCCGAGCTCAGGAGCATCGCGCCGGGAAAGGTCGGAAGGCTCCTGCGCGATCGCGCGCGCGGAGTCGATGCGAGGCCGATCGAGCTCGGCGGGGAACCCGTCTCCATTAGTCAAGAGGAGACGTTCGAGCGCGACGTGCTGGATCGGTCCCGACTGCATGCGGAGCTGACCACGATGGCGACGCGGGTCGCAGAAAATTTGACCCTCGGTGGACGGACGGCAAGGACGATCACGACGAAGCTTCGGTACCCGGATTTCTCCATCCGCAGCAGATCGCAGACGCTGCCGGTAGGCATCGACGACGGCGCAAGGATCGGAGAGCTCGCGTGCAGCCTCCTCGATCGTGCCCTGGCCGACCGGCCGGGCGCAGTGCGTCTGGTCGGCGTAGGTGTGTCCAGTCTCGAGCCCCATAGGCAACTGACGCTGCTGGAGGCGAGCACCGAAGCCTGAGGCTTCCCCCGAAAGTGCGAAGCACTTTCGGGGCAGCGGGTTCCAAGAACTCGTCTCAGAATGACGCTTCGTCGTCGGGGTGCGCTGGGCGGCGCGAGGCAAGGACGCAGGGAGCGCGCATGTACGCGTACATGTAAGCGACTGAGGACGCGGCCTCGCGTCGTTCAGGGCGGCCCGACGGCACAAGGCTTCGCTTTGAAACGGGTTCCACATAGAGAGAGGCCCGCGAAGCGGGCCTCTCTCCTTGAACGGCGTATCCGCTGGGGTCTTAGCTGCTGACGATCGCGACGCGAATCGTGGTAACCGAGTTCGCGATCTTGAGACCGGTGATCTTGGTCAGCTTGTTGGCGCTGACCAGGCGATCGACCGTTGCGATCGTGGCTCGTGCACCGACCATGCGG
>JACCTQ010000361.1 GCA_013812265.1 Actinomycetota bacterium | reverse complement strand
CGGCGTTCATCGCCGCCGCCGGGATTCCGACCGTGATGTTCGGGCCGGGCGGCGAGGGCGCGCACGCGCGCGTCGAGTGGGTTAGCATCGCCGGCACCGACGCAGTGGCACACACGCTGCTGGAGGTCGCGCGGCGCGTCTGCGCGTGAGGCGGGGCTACGCGCCGAGGCCGAACCCGACGCGGTGCTCGTCGAGGTTCGTGCTGACGTAGGCGACCTGCGCGAGGTTCAGGCGGATCGTGCCGTCGTCGACGGTCAGGTCGTGCCAGCCGGCGCCCGCCAGCGCCTCGAGCAGGTCGTCGAGGTCTTTGGACTCGAGCTTGACGCCGAGCACCTGAGAGCCGTTGAAGCCGATCGTGACGCGCTGGCTGGCCATAGGTTCAATGTCCCTTCGCAGGTTGGACGATCTCGGTCAGCACCCCGCCCGAGGACTTCGGGTGCAAAAAGGCGACGCGCGAGTCACGGATGCCGGTTCGCGGCTGCTCGTCGATCAGGCGCACGCCGGATTCGCGCAGCGACGCGAGCGCCGCCTCGATGTCGGCCACCTGGTAGGCGACGTGGTGCATCCCGGGCCCGCGCTTGGCGAGGAACTTGCCCACAGGCGTCTCGTCCCCGAGCGAGGCGAGCAGCTCTACGGTGCTCGTTCCCAGACGAACCGCGGCTGCCTCCACGCCCTGTGCCGGCACGGTTTCCCGGTGCTGGAGCTCCGCCGAGAACAGGCGCTCGTAGGTAGCGAGAGCGTCGTCCAGGTCCGCGACCGCCATGCCCACGTGATGGATCCCGCGTGCCTCCATTGCCGCGATGCTATCGCGCCGGGAACCCGGTCACCGCGCTCTAGACTGGATCGGTGCTGCCGATTCCCAGCCACTTCGAGCCGGAGCGGGTGGGTGAGGTGTGGCGGGTGCCCTACGAGCTGCGGGCGACCGAGGCGGCCCGCTGGGCCGCGCGCCACGAGCTCGCTCCGGCGGCGGACGACACTTTCACGCTCGGCCTCGTCGTCGTCGACGCCCAGAACACGTTCTGCACGCCGGGCTTCGAGCTCTACGTCGCGGGGCGATCCGGCACGGGAGCACTCGACGACAGCCGACGGCTTTGCGAGTTCGTCTACCGGAACCTCGGCCGGATCACGCAGATCGTCTCCACACTCGACACGCACCAGGCCTTCCAGATCTTCCACAGCGCCTACCTGGCGAGCGAGGCGGGCGAGCACCCGGGACCGTATACCCTCGTGTCAGTCGAGGACGTCGAAGCGGGGCGCTGGCGTGTGGACCCCGCCGTCCTTCCCACGCTCGGGGTGGACCCGGACTACGCCGAGCGACACCTCTTGCACTACACCCGCAGGCTCCGTGCCGGCGGCAAGTACAGCCTCACGGTGTGGCCCTACCACGCCATGCTGGGCGGGATCGGCCACGCCCTCGTGTCGGCTGTCGAGGAGGCCGTCTTCTTCCACGGCATCGCCCGTTCCAGCCGGGCGCACTTCGAGGTCAAGGGATCCGACCCGCTCACCGAGCACTACTCCATGCTCGGCCCCGAGGTGACCGAAGGACCGGGCGGCGAGGCGCTCGCGACGAAGGATGTAGCGCTCGTCGAGCGCCTGCTCGCCTTCGACGCCCTGGTCGTGGCGGGCCAGGCGAAGAGCCATTGCGTCGCCTGGACGATCGACGACCTGCTCTCGGAGATCGCCCTTCGCGACGAGGCGCTGGCCCGGAAGGTCTACCTGCTGGAAGACTGCACCTCGCCGGTGGTCGTCCCCGGTGTCGTCGACTACACGGACGACGCCGAGGAGGCGTTCGCCCGCTTTGCGGACGCCGGCATGCATGTCGTCCGCTCCACCGATCCGATCGAGTCCTGGCTCGAGATCGGCGCCCGACCTCAGCGAACCAGCTGAAGCCGGGGATTCGGGCGAAAGCGGCGGCCCACCTTGGCCGTGGGGCGACCGTCCGTCATCACGATGTCGGCCGTGAAGTCGTGCTGGCCCCGGATGAGATCCGAGCCGACGCCGTAGGAATCCACCGGAACGCCCCGCTGCTCGAAAACCCTGATCCGCTCGGCGTCGAATCCGCCCGAGGCCACGATCTTAACCCGCTCGAAGCCGTCCTCGTCGAGGGCCTGGCGGACCTTGCGAACGAGGCGCTCGTTCACTCCGCGAGGGTCGAAATCGCCCATGTCCTCCCACAGCGAGCGGTCGACCAGGTTGCGCGACGTGTCCAGACGCACTCCCCACAGACGCTCCCCGAGCGCCCGGGCGACATCGAGGGCAGTCCGCACGGAATCGTTGTCGAAGTCGACCAGCACGACGATGTTGGCGTCCGGGTCGCTGTGCTCGGCGAACTTCGTCGCGGCCAGCACCGTGTTCCCCCCGTAGGCGGCGACGAGGGAGTGCGGAACGGTTCCGATCCCGCGTCCGCCCCACCACGAGGCCTGCGCGTCGGACGTCACGCCGATCTCCATGCCGATCGTCGCGCCGGCGACGTGCGCGGCGTACCCGTCGCCGGTCTGGACCCGGTGGTGATCGTGACGCGCCGGCATGAAGATGATCGGCTTGCCGTTCGCGGCCTCGATCACCCGCCGCACGTTCGTGGTGATCAGCGTCCGCCGCGCGAGGACGCCCAGATACACCGTCTCGAGGTGCGCGAAGACCGTGTAGTCGCCCTCGATCGTCATCGCCGTCTCCCAGGGGACGATCTCGTCCCCGTCGTAGAGGGCATGGACGGTGAGCGCATCCCACTCGTCGCAGCAGAGCTTCAGGACCGCGATCGCCTCGTCCATACCGCCCAGCACCGCGTTCTTCCGCTGGAAGACCTGCATCACGACCCGCGGATGGCGCCCGTCCGCGAGCAGAGTCTCCCGTGTGCGATTGAAGTACGCGTCGGTGTAGTAGCCCTCCCGCATCTTCTCCACGGGGAGGTCGAAGATCTCCGGCGGTAGCCGCTCCGCACGTTCCTGCCCGGCGACGGCTCCGCCCGGGCGAAGGCTGGCTCTAGCCGTGTCACTCACGCCGTCTCCTCGTGCCTCGCGGCGAGGCATCCCCGGAGCGCGCCCGGGCAGTTTCCTCGTTCTCGAGCTCCAGGCAGGCGGCGAGAGCGGCCCCGGCGACCTCGAGCTGCTCGGCGTCCGGCTCGGCGGTCGCCAGCCGGTGCTGCAGCTCGTGGCCGGGCCTGGCGAGCGCCTTGGAGAGCGGGTGGTCGGGATTCCGCACCATCCAGCCGAAGATCTCCGTCGAGGCGGCCATGGCTCCGAGCCACGCGCTCGCACGCGCGGCACCCCGAAGGGCGGACGGTGCCTGGGCCGCGATCGCATTGCCGAGAGCCGACGTGGCCAGAAGCGGCCCGAGTAGATGGGAGCCGCAGCGCTCGTGCTCCTTCCCGCGCTGCTCGCCGTGCTCGTACGTTCCGATCGAGATGTGCTCGGCGCCGTGGTACGCAGCGAGCGACGATCCGCGCAGGGCGATTGCGGCCGGGGCGAGCGAGAGCAGCGCCGTCAGCAACTCACGGGCGGCCGCACCGACTGCGTCCGAGTCGCGCACACCTTTGACGGCAAGCGCGCTGGTCGCGAGCGCGGCCAGGACCGCCGGCCGCTCGAACGGCAGGCGCGCCTGCGGAAGCCGGCGCCGCACCTGCGGAAGCAGGCTGAACACTTCGACCAGCCGCGCCGGGCCACGAAGCACCGGGTTTCTCACCTCCGCGGCACGGAAGCGCTTGCGGTCGGAGGCCACTCGCAACTTCCCGTCCGGGAGGCGAATGGCGCACGCCCAGGCGGTGGGGCCGTGCACCAGGACGCCGTTCGTGAGCGCCATGCCGCCGAGCCGGATCGTGTCCGCCATGGACAGAGGGTAGCTACGGGGTGCTAGAGCGACGTGGCCGCGTGGCGCAGGAAGTCCACCCCGAGCGCGAGATCGTCGACGGCGACGCGCTCGTCGGCAGAATGGATCAACCTCGACGCGAGCTCGGCCTCCATCGCCCGCATCGGGAAGAACCCGTACGCGACCGTAGCGAAGGCGCTTCTCACCCAGTGGCTGTCGGTGAAGCCCGCGAGGCACACGGGCAATGCGCGCGCGTCCGGCTCGATCTGTCGGACGAAGGAGTCGACAGCGTTCCAGAGCGGCGTGGCGGCAGGGGACCGGGTGCCTCCGTACGACTGCAACCACTCGATCTCGTAGTCGCCCTCGCCCAGGGCCGAGCGCACGCTGCGCTCCGCCTCGGCCTGCGTCTGGCCGGGCAGAAGCCGGCAGTCGACCGTCACGTCGCAGACCGCGGGGATGACGTTTCGCTTGTTGGAGGCTTGGATCATCGTGGGGGAGACCGTCATGGCGAGCAGCGGCTCGAGCAGCTCACCGGCGAGCGGATGAACCGACCGTGCCGTCGCGAGCGCCCGCTCGGCCGGTGGAACGTGCCCCCCGGTCATCGCCGCCAGCAGCGCCTCCGTCTCGGGCCCGAGCCTGGGCGAGCCCGCGAACCGGCCGAGCCCCTCGATCAGCCGCGCCGCCTTCACCAGCGCGTTGTCGGCGATGGCCGGCATGGAGGCATGCCCGCTCCGTCCGCGCACGCGAAGGCGGAAAGGCGCTGTCATCTTCTCCGCGGTGGAGCACAGGTAGAAGGTCTTGCCGCCGAGCTCGAGCCGCTCGCCGGCACCCTCGTTCAGCGAGTACTCGGCCCGGACCGATTCCGGATGCTCGCGGCAGAGCCACTGCAGCCCGAAGTCCTCGCCCTCGCCCACCTCTTCGTCCGCGCACGCAGCGAAGATCAGGTCACCGGCCGGCTCGAAGCCCTCGCGCGCCAGCGAGGCGATCGCGACTGCGCTCGCCGCGACCTGCCCTTTCATGTCCAGGGCGCCCCGACCCCAGACCTGGCCCTCGAGCACCTCTCCCGACCAGGGATCGACGCGCCATTCGGCCGGATCGGCGAGGACGGTGTCCGTGTGGGAGAGGAACAACAGGCGGGGACCGCCCGCGCACCCCGGAATCCGGGCGATCAGGTTCATCCGTTCGGGGACGCGGCCGAGTAGCTCGCAGCGCACGCCGTTTTGCTCGAGGTAGTCCCGCAAGAGCTCTGCCGCGACGGACTCGTTGCCGGGCGGATTGACGGTGTCGAGGCGGATCAGCTGCTGCAGCAGCTCCGTGACCTCGTCGCGAAGAGAGACGGTCGCCATTCGACTGTTGCCTAGCGGCCGTGCCCGGGAACGGGCGAGTCGCCGCCGGCCTGGGCCTGCGCAAGGGAGGTCAGCTCGTTTCGCACTCGCCAGAGCTCCGGATAGAGCCTGCGCTTGATGAGGCCGCCCAACAACTCGACCGGCGTTCCCTGAGTACCGACCACCTCGTCTCCGATGATCCGCGACACCACCTGGTAGTGGCGGGCGCGCCAGAACGTCACGCGCTCGTCCCATTCCGTCAGGAGCTCCGCGAGCTGGTACAGATCCTCGAACTCGCGCCCGCGCCGGTACAGCTCCGCGAGAGCAAGCCCCTCGGCCCGGCGAAGGCGATGGAATGCCTCACCGAGCGCGGGCGAGACGCGGCGCACTCCGTTGAACCCGGGAGAGTCGAAGCCGCTGCCGTGCCCGAGCAGCGGGCGGACCCAGCGCGTGTACTCCCACGGAGACATCTGCTCGAGCATGTCGAGCAGTGCGTGGACGGTGCGCATGCACTCGGTCGCACGCCGCAGCAGGCGGAGGGCGGGCGCGACGTCGTGCTCGTCCAGAAGGCGCGTGGCCTCCTCCGCCTCGGTCCAGGCGAGCTTCAGCCATAGCTCCGACGACTGGTGAACCGTCTGGAAGAGGAGCTCGTCGCGGTGCTCCCACTCCTCCGGCGTCTTCTGCAGCGAGAGGAGCTCGTCGGTGCGCAGGTAGCGCTCGTAGTCGCTCGCGCCACGGCCCGGGAGCACCGGCTCGGAGAGATCCTCGGCGACCGGTTCGCCGCCGGTTGCGCCGGCGTCGTTCACGAGCGGGGCCGCTGGAACAGCGTGACTCGGTAACCGTCGGGATCGACGACCTCGAACGACGTCCCGTATTCCTCGCGCATCTGCTCGCGCACGTCGTGGCCCGCGGCCCGGACCTGCTCGGCCGCGGCGTCGGCGTCGGCTACCCGGAAGTTGACGCTCACGGTGCCGGACGAAAGCTCGCGCGCACCCGGCGGCGCGGGGTGAAGAGCGAAGCGGACGCCGCCGAGGTCTGCTTCCATCCAGTGCTCGCCGCCGGCAAGCGGGATTCCGAGTACGTCGCGATAGAACGCCGCCGAGCGCTCCATGTCGCTCACGTAGATGTGGACGTTGTCGATACGGGAGACGAGCGGCACCGATCCGGCTTCCACGAACGGGAGCATACTGTCCGCATGAGCGACCTTTTCTCGGACGCGGCGAAGGAACGCCTGCCCGAGATCGCCCCGCTGGCACTGCGCCTCCGGCCCGGCACGCTGGACGAGTTCGTGGGCCAGCACCACATCCTCGGCGAAGGATCGGCTCTCCGGCTCGCGATCGCCGAGGACCGGATGCGCTCGGCCATCCTGTTCGGGCCGCCCGGGACGGGCAAGACCACGCTGGCTCGCATCGTAGCTCGCAGCACGGGCGCGGACTTCGAGGAGCTCTCGGCCGTCTCCGCCTCGGTGGGCGACGTCCGGGGAGTCCTCGCCCGCGCGAGAGAGCGACTCGGCGCGAGCGGAACCCGGACGATCCTCTTCCTCGACGAGATCCACCGCTTCAACAAGGCACAGCAGGATGCCCTCTTGCCCGCGGTCGAGGAAGGGCTCGTCACGCTCATCGGCGCCACGACCGAGAATCCCTACTTCGAGGTCAACTCCGCTCTCCTCAGCCGCCTCCAGCTCTACGAGCTCGAGCCGCTCGAAGACGACGATCTGCGTGCGATCGTCGAGCGAGGGATCGGAGAGCTCGGAGCCGAGATCCGGCGTCGAGTGGTCGACCTGATCGTGGAGCGGGCGGGCGGCGACGCGCGAAACGCCCTCAACATCCTCGAGCTCGCCTGGCAGACCGCCCGCGCCGAAGAGACGGACGTCCGCTCCGACCACGTCGAGGACGCCGCCCGGAAGCGGCCGCTCGTGTACGACAGGGCGGGAGACGCTCACTACGACTTCACGTCGGCGTTCATCAAGTCGATGCGCGGCTCCGACCCGGATGCCGCGGTGTACTACCTGGCGGCCATGCTGGAAGGGGGCGAGGATGCGCGCTTCATCGCCCGCCGGATGATCGTGCTCGCGTCCGAGGACATCGGCAATGCCGACCCGCGTGCGCTTCTCCTGGCCGTGGCCGCTGCGCAGGCGGTCGAGCACGTCGGCCTACCCGAGGCACGACTGAACCTGGCTCAGGCGGCGATCTACCTCTCGCGCGCGCCGAAGTCCAACGCGAGCTACGTCGCCCTACGCGAAGCCTCCGCCGATGTCCTGGAGCGGGGCAACGCGAGGCCGCCCAAGGCGCTCAGAAGCACGGGCCACCCCGGCACGCGGAAGCTGGGGCACGGCGCCGGCTACATCTACCCCCACGACGATCCGGCAGGCTTCGACGCGGATCTGCTGCCCGAGGAGCTCAGGGGTCGCAACTACTACAGGCCCGCGGGCGCCGGCGAGGAGACCGGCGACGCAGACGACTCAGTCTGACCCGCGCTCGATCCTGCGAGCCACGAGCTCTGCGAACACACCGCCCAGCGCCCGGAATGCCGCGGCGGCGCCTCTCGTGTCGTAGGCGACCCGCCGGAAGCCACCGGTCTCTGCCACGTCGGCGAGCACCGACCGAAGGGCTGGCAAGTTACCGTGGATGTGTAGAGAATGGCGAGCGGCGTCAATGCGGCCCCTGACCAGTGCTACGTCATTCATACTTACCTCCTACCCGATTCCGCCATGGCGGCCCGATAGTGGCCCCATGACACGCATCCTCGTCGTTGAGCACGACTCCACCGTACGGGAGCTGATCCACGTCCAGCTTCGCGTCCTCGGCTATTCGCCGGTCGAGCCCGAGGCGGGCGAGGACTTCGATCTCGCGCTGATCGAGCCCGAGCTGCGCGAGGGCCTGGAGCTTGCCCGGCGACTCCGGCGCGAGCGCCCGTCGCTACCGATCGTGTTCATGTCTGTTCGCGAGCCGACCGAGCGAACCGAGAGCCTGGAGCCGCGTGCGCACCTCGTGAAGCCCGTCGGCCTCGCCGCCCTCCATCAGCGGCTGGAGGGCGTCCTCGCCGGGGCCACCAGAGCCGCTGCCAGCGCCGACTCGAGCTCGTACATCGAGAACGGCTTCAAGAGGTAATTCACCGGCCTGAGTTTTGCGACCTCGTCCCCCGGCGGCTCGATGCTCGCGCACACGATGGGTACCGAGGGCTGGCGGGCCCGCAGGGCCGTCGCCCTACGGAGCGCTACGCGGGAGGCCGGCTCGAGCAGGATCAGATCCGGGCTCGGGGCGTTTTCCGTGCCGTCTGTAATCAGGGGCTCGTGACCGAGCCGGCGCACGACGTGACGGAAGAGCTCACGAAGCTCGTCGTCGGGCTCGAGGATGCGAACCGTTGCCATTCCCCCCCCATTCTCGGGACGCCGGGTGTTGACTTCGGGTGTACTTCGTATGAGAACGGTATGAGCCGCTTCCGCATCCTCATCATCGACGACGACGCCGACATCCGGTCGCTCCTGCGCGAGCTGCTGGAGCGCGCCGGCTACCTGGTCGAGGAGGCGGCCGACGGCAAGGCCGGTCTCCGGGCTCTTTTCAACAACACGCCCGACGCGATCGTGCTCGACGTGACGATGCCGGAGCTGGACGGGTGGGCCACGCTCGAGCGAATTCGGGACGTCACAGCCGTTCCCGTGCTGATGCTGACCGCTCTGGGCAGCGAGCTCGAGCGCGTGCGGGGTCTCAAGCAAGGAGCCGACGACTACGTCGTGAAGCCGTTCGGACGGCAGGAGCTCGTGGCACGCGTGGAAGCGCTGCTCAGGCGTGCCGGAAGAAACGATGACCTTCCGGACACGTATGCCGACTCCCGGCTCACGGTGGACTTCGGACAGCGCATCGTGGCCTTCGCCGGTCGCGAGATCCAGCTGACGCCGCTCGAGTTCAAGCTGCTCGCCGCGTTCGTCCGCCACCCGAATCAGGTGTTGAGCCGGGACCAGCTGCTGGAACAGGTGTGGGGCGGCGCCTACGGGGTTTCCTCCGCCCAGGTGAAGCTGTACGTCGGGTATCTCCGCGCGAAGCTGAGGGCAAGCGGGATCGAGGAGACCCCGATCGAGACCGTGCGCGGCTTCGGCTATCGCTACCGGCCGGACGCAGCCTCGCCCGTCGAGGCGTAACCCAGCCCTTTCCGGCGCATCGCGCCCCAGCCTTTCTTGCGCCGCAGGACATCGACGATCCCCATCGTCCTCCAGATGTCGACGAGCTGCCTGTAGCCGACGTTCTCGATGACCGAGTATGCGAGCAGGCGGCCGACCTCGCGACCGCGCCGGTGGCGGCGGAAGTTGAACTCCTCCAGGGCGAGCGCCGCCGCCGAGAGCAGCACGCCGAGCAGCACGGAAGTGGCCAGGAACACCGCGAGAAAGGTGAAGGAGACGGCCCCGGTTGCCACGGCCGCCGCGACGGCCGGATAGCCGAGCAGCTGGATCATCGGCCCGAGCAACTCGAAGATCAGGAAATACGGGAAGGCCACGAGGCCGAGGGCGCGGTAGCGGGGGTTCGCGGTGAGCGCGCGGTGCCGCCAGAGCGTCTCCGCCAGGCCACGCTGCCACCGCCGCCGCTGGCGCGACAGCGTGCGCAGGTCTTCCGGAGCCTCCGTCCAGCAGACCGGGTCGGGGACGAACTCGATGCGATACTTCTCACCACGCTCGCGCAGATGGCGGTGCAGGCGGACGACCAGCTCGACGTCCTCGCCGACCGTATCGGTCGCCCACCCGCCGACCTCCTCGACGAGTGAACGTCTGAACAGGCCGAAGGCACCCGAGATGATGAGCAGCGACTGGATCCGGCTCCAGCCCACACGGCCGACGAGAAACGCCCGGAAATACTCCACGACCTGAAGGGTCGCGACACGGCTCTTGGGCAGGCCCACCGCGGTGACCCGCCCGTGCTCGATCTTGCAGCCGTTCGCGATCCGCACGATCCCGCCGGTGGCCGCGACCAGCTCCGGGTCGTCCATGATCGGCTTGGCAACGTGCAGCAGCGCGTCCTCCTCGAGCATGGCGTCGGCATCCACTGCACAGACGTAGGGATACCGAGCCGCGTTGACGCCCGCGTTCAGGGCATCCGCCTTGCCACCGTTCTGCTTGTCCAGCACCCAGAGCGCCGGATGCCGCCGCGAGGCGTACGTCGCCCGCACGGGAGCGCACTGGATCCCGTCACGAAGTGCCTTGCGAACCGGAACGAGGTCGAACGCAGCCCGAAGACGCTCGATCGTGCCGTCCGTCGAGCCGTCGTTGACGACGATGACCTCGTGCTGCGGGTAGCGCAGCGCGAGCAGCGAGCGCACGCTCTCGACGATGCCGGCCTGCTCGTTGTATCCGGGCAGGAGGACCGAGATCGGCGGCGTCAACGGTGACGAGAACGCCTCGTCCACCGCGGCGTACTCCCGCTCGCGCCGATGCCGGGCCACCTCGCGCCAGGCGATCCCGGTGAAGAGCAGGTAGATCGCGTTCAGGACGGCGAAGTACCCGAGCGTGACGAAGGCGAGCGCCTGCAGGACGGGCTCCACCAGCGTCATGCCGCCCGCACCCGAGCAGGTCGGCGGCCTCGCGGAGATGCGGGCCCGAGCCGGTTACCGCCGCCGCCGCTTCCACCGCGCGCGGGTCGATCAGAGCAAGCGCGGTAGCGGCCGCCTGGGCCGAATCGAACCCGTTTGCCCGCGCCTCGATCGACAGGTCCTCGATCGCGTCGCGGTCTCCGATCATGCCGAGTGCCGCCGCGGCAGCGGCCCGGACGAACGGCATGCGATCCCGTAGCGACTCTCGGAGATCGGCCGACGCCTCCTCGGCTCCCAGTCGCCCGAGCGCGAGGGCGGCCTTGGCCCGCACGTCGGCCGAGCTGTCCTGCAGGCGTTCGAGCAGAAGCGGGCCGTCCGAAGCGTTCCCGACGTGCCCGACGAGCTCCACGGCCGCCGCGCGGACGCCGGGCTCGGCGCGGGCTTCGAGAGCTCTCAGCTCCGAGAGAGCCGCCGGACCGATGGCGAGCAGAGCCTGTCCTCCGACTGCCCAGGGAACTTCCCGCCTCGCGAGCGCGTACACGATCGCTTCCACCGAGTCGGCGGCACCGAGCCGGCCGAGACTCCGCGCCGCCGCCGAGCGGACTTCACGCCTCGAATCGGCCAGCGCGTGGGTGAGCGCCGGAACGGCCCGGTCGGACCCCATGTCGCCGAGGACGAAGGCCGCCGTGGCTCGTTGCCACCCGCGGCGGCTGCCGAGCGCCGCCAGCTCACGCTCGATGTGGCCGCCTCGCTCGAAGAAAATCGCGATCTGGCCGCGCGCGCCTCCGTGCAATCTCCGTGCATAGCGCGCGAGCACGCGCGCGAGCACCTTGCCCTCTCGTCCCGAGAGCGACCCCGTATCCAGTAGCTCGCCTTCGACGAGAGCGAGCGCCGTGCCACGGAGCCGCGCCTCGGCCGCCGCGTCCAGCCGGTCGCGCCGGGAAAGCTGAGCGCGACGCGCTGCCAGCACGGCGATGAAGACGGTGCCGGCGGCTGCCAGTACGGCCGCACTCCAGGTGAAGAGCTCGATCATCGCCCGGTGGCCGCCCGATCGGCGGCGGTCAGCGACGCCCGAGAGCGGCCTGGATGCGCGCGCGGAGCTCCTGCGGGCTGAAAGGCTTCTTCAGGTAGTCGTCCGCGCCGGCCTCGAACCCGCGCGCGACATCGGCCTCCTGGACACGGGCCGTCAGCAGGATCACGGGCATGCGCCTGGTCGCCTCGTTCGAGCGCACGCCACGAGTGACGTCGTACCCCGTCATCTTGGGCATCATCACGTCCAGCACCGCGAGGTCCGGGGTTCGCTCCACGGCCAGGCGAAGTGCCTCCTCGCCGTCCGAGGCGGTGACCACGTCGTAGCCGGATCGCTCGAGCCGGAAGGCGACGAGAGACAGGATGTCCGGGTCGTCGTCGGCGACGAGAATGAGCGGCTGCTCACCGTTTTCTGTCATACCATCACCGCCTCGACGGGCTCCGGATCATCAGCCTGAGCGGATCCATCCAGCGGCAAGTCGACGTGGAAGGTCGTGCCCTGCCCGAGGACGCTGCTGACTCGAATCGTGCCGCCGTGCCCCTCCACGATCGCCTTGGCGATGGAGAGTCCGAGACCCGTGCCCTGAATCGCCCGCTCGTTCGCCTCGTTCGTGCGGTAGAAGCGCTCGAAGAGCCGGCGCTGATCGGCCTCGGAGATCCCCATGCCCGTGTCCGAGACCTCGAGGAGCGCCCTGTCGCCCTGTGTCGCTACCCGCAGCTCGACCCGTCCCCCCTCGG
>JACCTQ010000318.1 GCA_013812265.1 Actinomycetota bacterium | reverse complement strand
GCTCGCGCGCGTCTGACTGCGAAGCTCCCTCTCTCCGCGGCACCTGGCACGACGGTACGGGTGGCCTGGGCGGTCGACGTGGCCGACGGCCAGGGCGTGCGCCGACCCTTCAACGCGATCGGCATGTTCGTGCAGTTGCTCAGCCGGACGGGCGCGCCGGCGACGCTGGCCTTCGCCAGGTCGACCGCACGCCCCGATGGCCGCTATCTGGCGAACGTCAAGGTTCCACTCGGTGGCATCGGCGGTATCCGCACGGGTCTGCGCGGAACCACGGACATCTTCTTTCCGCTCGCTAATGACCCTTTCACCTCGCCGGGTGGCATTCGCTGCGATGTCACCGCGGTGAATGCGACGCTGGCCGCGTTCGTGAGCGCCTACAACGGCGGCGACCTGGGAAGGCTTGACGCCCTCATTGCGCGGCAGGGATTCGCTTGGTACTCGTCAGGGGAACCAGGCCGGCGCCTTCAGGACGAGGCGGCGAACCGGAAGACGCTCATCGCCTACTTCGAGGGTCGCCACGACCGCGGCGACCGGCTGAGGGCGCTCACGCTCCGCTTCAACGGCTACGACGGCAAGCGCAGGATGGGACTTTTCGAGTTTCGGGGTGAGAGGCGCGCAGACGACTTCCGCGGCGGCGTGTGGTTCCCGGCCCGCGGCAAAGGCGCGGTCGACTGCTCTAGGCCTCCGGCCAAGATAGTGACGCTCAGTATTGCCTAGGATTTGGAGCGCGCGCTCGGGCTCGGAGCTGCCGAAGCCCGGCGCGCTTTCTCGCTAACGCCGACGAGGTGGCAGGACTCGCATAGCCTCGCGCCCGCGCCGCACGAGAAACCGGATCTGGTCGAGGTTCTGCTGGCCGTGCCGCTCGTTGGTGGCAAGCGACTCCGACCTGACCTCGAACACGCCCTGCGGGTAGCCGACGGGAACGAGCCGACGCACACGCTCGCGCCCGAGCTCGAGGTGGCGAGCGAAGACGAGGTAGCGCTCGCCGACAGTGACCCGAAAGGCGACATCCGGCTCGACCAGGTTCGTCACCTCGATCTCGTCGACCGGCTCGCCACGCAGCATCTCGCTGATTGTAAAACGCACGCGGTGACCTCGCATACGGGAGGGCGCCTCCTCTGCCGCCTCCGAGATGATCTCCTCGGGGCCAATCGCGCTGGCTTCACCGATGAAGGCGATCGGCGAATCGGTGATCAACTCCGGCACGGTGACCCGTCCGATGACGGCGTGCCCTCCTCCACCCGCTAGCCTGCGCGGGCCACGTGCAAGCCGAGGAAGATCGACGTCACGTAGCCGCGGCGGCACGGCGCCTGGACACGCCTCCGCGAGCACGCCACGCACCTTCGCTGCCGGCTGCGGCAGGCCCTTGACCGCACGCCCGCTGCGCAGGTCGCGAAGCGCCCGCGCGACACGGGCCCCCTCGCCGTTACGTGCGTAGATCTTCACCACCGTGCGCTCGGTAAAGAGCACGAGGCCGGAGTGCCACGCCGTCGGAACGCTCTGGAGCGAGGGTCTCCCGTGGCAGCCGACTGCGAGGCGCCAATCCGCACGCCTGAAGGGAAGGATCTGAATCTGCATGGGAAGGGCACAGCCACCTTCGTCGCCGATGATCCTGCAGCTGCCGTAACCAAAGGTAATCGACCCGGGAGATTTGTGGACGGCACTGAGCGGTAGGTCGGCGAATCGCTTGCCTGCGTAGTAGAGCGCCGGGCCGGAGGCCTGCCTGAGCTCCTCCAGGTCGCGGTCGACGCTATCGCCAAGGCGCGTAAGCGTGATTGACTCGATCGGGTCCTCGCCGAAGAAGACGCTGACTTTGCCCACCTTGGTACGGCACCAGGGGTACTTCGGAGTCTCCCCACCGAATAGCGGCTCGCCTGCGACGGCCTCTCCGCAGCGAACGTCCGTGTACTTCTCCCGCACCCGTGCGAGCGGATCGCCGACACCGACACCAGCCCGCGTTTCGGCGCCCTCGGCCAGCGTCGCCATTGAGAAGACTCCGGCGGTCGGCGAGACGAGATACGCCGCATCTTCGTAGTGGAGTGTTTCGGGAGGTTCAGGAGGCACGCGTGTGCGCCGATCTCGCCCGGGCGCTGTGATCGAGGGAGGTCCCGTAAAGTCGGAATCCTCCGGAAAGAAGCCTTGCGCGTTGTCGGTCGGCTGGCCCAGGAGCTTGCGGACGCGCGCCGCCGAATCGCCGAGGCGGACGCCGCGCATACTTCCGACCCGCTCGTTCACTCGCTCAGGGCGCAAAGCCTCTTCACCGTCGAAAGCGCGTACGAGCATCACCGTGATGAGAACGAGGCCGACTACACCCAGCCCGGCGAGGATGCCATGGCGTGGTCTTCGCCCACGGTCGTCTGGACGCTGCCTACTCATCTCAATCATGCTATGATCGATCATATCAACTCTGCTATACGAGAGGCGGGGATGGAGGGGAGCGGGAGCGCGAGGAGCTCGGTGGATGGGCCCAGGGTGCCGCGACGGGACGGTCGGGCGGCGCGTCTCCTTCTGCTTGCGCTCGTGCTTAGCGCTCTCGTGTGGCTTGCGAATCTGCTTTTCATCGCAAGGAACGACGGCGCCAAGGGGTTCATCGACTGCGGGGTTCATTGCAGCACCACGCAGAACATCGTGGGAGGCATCTTCTGGTGGGGTGGAATACTGGTTGCCATCCTGCTCGTGTCCGCGATCATCGCCGGCCTGATTCGTGTGCTCAGACGGTGAGCGGTGGCGGGATCGAAGGCCGACCTACTTCGCACGGTGGAAGCCGTGCGAGCACGCCCCATGACGGTCTATATCGCAAGGGTCTGGCGGCTTCGCTAAAGACCAGCAAGCGGCTGAGAAGATGACCGGTGGTGAAAGAACCGGGCCCAAGTCGGACATTCCTGAGTAGATGGAGCCGACCGACGAGCGCAGCCGTCGCTTCGAACGGCTGTTCCGGAGCACTACGGCCGCGTGCACCGCTATGCGCTTCGGCGCACGAGCGGAGCGGCAGCGGACGAGGTTGCGAGCGAGACCTTCACGATCGCCTGGAGGCGGTTAGATGACATTCCCGCCGAGGAGCTCCCTGGGCTCCTCGGCGTGGGGCGTCGCACGCCCGCCAACCCCGAGCGCTCGGAGCGCCGACAGGACTGACCGAGCTCTATAACGGCTACGGACGTGCTTTACGGCTTGGGCGCGCACGGTCGCCCATGCTCCTCACTCCTGGAAGAGGACGCTGATGCTCTCGCGTCGGTGGATGCGGGCGATCGCCTCCGCGAAGAGCGGTGCGACCGAGATCACCGTCACTTTCTCGCAGAGCTCGACGGGCTGCGTCTCGATCGAGTCCGTGACGATCAAACGCTCGATCGGGCTTCGCTCTAGGCGCTCCATCGATCCCTCCGCGAAGACTCCGTGCGTGACAACGGCCGTGACGGAGCGCACGCCACGCGCTACGAGCTGCTCGGCGGCCTCAACAAGCGTGCCGGCACTGATCGTGAAGTCGTCGACAACAATGGCGTCGCGATCCGCAACCTCGCCGATGATCTCCACGAGCTCGGCAGTCTCGCCGTGACCTTCGCGGACCTTGTCGGCGATCGCGAGCGGCGCATCGAGCCGATGCGCGAATCGCCGGGCTCGTTTGGCGAACCCGGCATCGGGTGAGACGACGACAGGATCTCGCAGGCTCAGGCGCTTGATCCCGCGGCAGAGGTAGGGCATGGCGTAGAGGTCGTCCACGGGCACTCGGAAGAAGCCCTGGATCTGCGGCGCGTGCAGATCAAGTGTGACCACTCGATCCGCGCCCGCTGCCTCGATCGCGTCGGCACAGACTCGTGCGCGTATCGAGACTCGCGGCTCGTCCTTCTTGTCACCCTTGGCGTAACTGAAGTACGGAACGACCACCGTGACCGAGTCGGCGCTCGCACGCGAGAACGCGTCGATCCAAAACAGCAACTCCATGAAGTTCGCATTGGTTGGAAAGACGGTCGACTGCACCAGGTAGACGCTTCGGCCGCGCACGTTCTCGAGCACCCGCACGAACAGAGCTCCCTCCGAGAAGCGGACCACTTCGCTTGCTCCCACCTCGACGCCCAACTCGCGGCAAATCGCCGCCGTCAGGAGAGGGCTTGCGCTCCCGGCAAAGATCAACGGATCCTCGTCATGAGGCCGCCTGCGTCGGCGCCGGAAAACTCGAGGGCGTTGGAGGATGCTCATCCCTGCCGGGTGTCTAACACACGACGCACTGTCCCGCGCGGCCGCCTTCGGCTCGAGGACACGACAGCGTCCGGGTTGCAGCGAGCTTGTCCAACCAGTGGGGCGAGGCCGCCAGCGGCCAGAGGCGATCACTCCACCCGGGAGCACCACCAGGGGTTCAGATCATGTTCGCCTGGCTCCACACCGCTGCGAGCGCAACAGCGAGGCTCGGGTGTGCCGTCGAACTCGAGCTGAGGAGCCGGCGCGCCTACACTGAGGTCATGTCGTCGCGTGAATACGAGGTCGTGCTGACCCCGGAGGAGGATGGTGGCTACAGCGTCACCGTTCCGGCGCTGCCCGGCTGTATCAGTCAGGGTGAGACTCGCGAGGAAGCGCTCGCGATGATCCGGGAGGCGATCGAGCTCTACCTCGAGTCTCTCGAAGCCCACGGCGACCCGATTCCCGGCCCGATCGAGATCGAGGGCGTCACCGTCTCGGCGTGACGCCGCGGCTACCGGCGGTGACTCGCCGCGCCGAGCGGTGCGCGCACTGGAGCGCTGCGGCTGGCAGCTCGATCGAGTCAGCGGAAGCCACCCACGTCTTCCGTCACCCCGATCATCGGCACCGCGTCGTCGTGCCGATGCACGCCCGCGACCTCGCGAGAGGGACGCTCAGCGCGATCATCGAAGCGTCAGGCGTAAGTCGCGAGGAGTTCCTCAGACGGCTCTGACTCAGCGCGCTGCGAGACGCGCGCGTTCGTCGGCCGAGCGGCCTCATGTCGGGGACCCGCGCCCCTCGAAGAGCGAGGCTGCGTTCCCCACTTTATGCGCCTGGCATGAAGCGTTCGTATGGCAGCGCAAGGGTTGGATCATTCTTCCCGCTAAAGGATCTCCGGCCTGCCACCGTCTCTTGATCAGTGGACGAGCGAGCAGCTGAGATCGAACGCGTCTACCACGCCCGCTACCGCGGCTTCACCCGAGCGGCTGCGGCGCTCCTGCCCGACGACGACGCGGCACACGATGCCGTTCAGGACGCGTTTGCGAGCGCTTATGCGCGGCGTGAGCAGTTCCGTGGCGGCTTGCTCGAGGCCTGGATCTGGAAGATCGTGCTGCGAAAAGTGCTCGACATGCACGGGAGCCGTCGAACTCATCCGTACGAGGAGACACTCGACGCGACGCTGATCCAGTCCGGGGACGATCCGGAGCTTGCCGAGGCGATTCGCGCGCTCGCGCCACGCCGGCGTCTGATCGTCTTTCTGCGCTACTTCGCCGATCTCCGCTACGGAGATATCGCCCAGGTCTGTGGCCTCAGTGAAGGAACCGTCGCCGCGACGCTTGCGCAGGCGCACGCCGAGCTTCGCCGGGCTCTCGAGTTGGAAGGAGTTGAACGATGACCGAGCATGCCGACGCACCAATGGTCGAGCGCCTACGAGCTCTCGGGGCGGAGGAGGGTGGAGGGGACTGGGCGGACGTCCTGACCCGCGCTCGCCAGCTCGAGCCAAAGCCGGGGCGAACGAGGCGCGCGTGGGTAGTCGCTCTCGCCGTATCCGTGGGTCTCGCTCTCGTCGCGGGTCCCGCACTGGGCCTCCACGAGCCGGTACTGCGCTTCTTCGAGGGCGAACCGGCACCGGAGCAAGTGCGGCGAGCGTTCGAGTCGCTCGACGATCAGGCTCCCACGCCCGAGTGGCGTCCGGGTGTTCTCGAAGGCCAGACCCGGATCGTGATGAAGGCGTACTTCGCCGACAAATGGCAGACGTTGTCGGTTGGCCCAACGAAGTACGGCGGTCTCTGCATGCAGTGGAGCCAGTCGGGTGGCGGCTGCGACCGCCTCGGGACGGTTCCGCTCAGCATCACGTACGGCGTCTCGCGTCCGTTTCTCCTTCCGGAAGGGCGGCCGCGTCGTCCGCGGGACGTTCCGATCGACTACCTGAACGGCTTTGCTCACTCCAAATGGGTGCACGAGGTCGAGATCCGGTACGAGGACGGCGAGGTCGTGCGGCCGCGGGTTGTTT
>JACCTQ010000297.1 GCA_013812265.1 Actinomycetota bacterium | reverse complement strand
GCTATGCGGACAGGTCCTCGCGTTAGCGTGCAACTTCATCCGGAGTCCTCCTTGGACTGGGTGGCTTCGACACCCCCAGCCTCCAAGGAGGCCCGGATGGAACAACGCTCTTGGGACCTACAGCTAGAGATCGCCGCCCGCCTCTCGGGCTGCTCCGGAGGACGCGGACCTTCGAGGACCGGCCGCCCGTATGAACACCATGCAGCTGATCGGCGTCCTTGCGAAGGGGAGCGCGCCAGAACCGGTCTCGGACGCCGCCGCCGTCCTCTTCGTCGGAATCATCCTCGCGGGCGTGTTGCTGGCCGTCGTGATCGCAGCCGTCCGATCGTCCGGCATGCCCTTTCGCCGACCCGGGTCGGTGTTCTGCCGTAGCCAAGCCGCTGCGAAACGCCGGCATGGTTCCTCGGTTATTTCCCGGCGGGCTTGAGCGCCGGCGCGGGCGGCCCGTGAAGGGGTGAGGGTGCCACGCGGATGATGCGGGCGACAGAGTCCGGTAGCCACCAGTTCCAGCGCCCGAACAGCTTCATCGCGCTCGGCACGAGGAGCGCGCGGATGATCGTCACGTCGATGAGTACGGCGGCGGCCAGGCCGAAGCCGAACTCCTGCAACCCCACGATCGACCCGGCGACGAAGCCCATGAAGGCGGCGAACATGACCAGACCCGCGGCCGTCACGAGCCGGCCTGTCTTCGCCAGACCGAGCGCGACGGCATGGTCGTTCTGACCCGTCGCATCCCATTCCTCGCGCATGCGGCTGACGAGAAAGACCTCGTAGTCCATGGAGAGGCCGAACAGCATCGCGAACAGGAACACCGGGATCCAGCCCTCTATCTGATCGAACGAGATGATGCCGAAGGGCTCCCCGAGCCCCCACTTGAAGAACACGACGAGCAGCCCGTACGCCGCCCCGATCGAGAGCAGGTTGAGGATGATCGCCTTGAGCGGCAAGAGCAGCGACCGGAAAGCACGCATCAGCAGGAAGTAGGTCAGCACGAGCACGCCGACGATCAGCCACGGAAAGGCGCCGTACGTCATATCCAGAAAGTCGATGCCGCCGGCTGGCGCCCCACCGGCGAGGATCTCCACACCGCTGGGGAAGCCCGCGGCCGGAACTAGCTCGCTGCGAAGACGGCGCGCGAATGCCTGGCTCTCGGGCACGCCGTAGTCGCGGCGTCCGATCGCCTGCAGGTGCAGGTACCGCTTCGTCGGATCCACGTACTGGGGCCCCTCGCCGAACCGGACGGCGGCGACCTCGGGATCGGCCTCGAGTTGGGCGGTGAGGCGCTGCACACCCGATCGCACGCCTGCGTCGGTGGCACCGCCCGCGCGCCCGGTATCGATGACGATCTCCGTCGGCGCGGTCGCGCCCGCACCCAGAGCCGCAGTCAGTGTGTCGAACCCGCGAACCGCCTCGAGGTGCTTCGGTATGCCTTCGTTGGAGCCGGGGCTGAGCTTCAGGTCGAGCACCGGCGCTGCCAGCAGGAGGAGGAGCGCCACGGTTCCTGCTGCGAAAGGCACTGGCCGACGCATGACCGCACGCGAAAGACGGGCCCAGAAATTGTTCTGTTCGTCGGCTCTGCGGTCGATGATCAGCCTTGGAATGAGGCGCACGCGATCGAGGCGAGCACCAAGGAGTTGGAGCAGCACCGGCAGCAGCGTCATCGCGGCAAGGACGGAGACGAGCGGGATGACGAGCCCGCCAAGGCCGAAGCCGCGCATGAAGGGGAGCGGCATGAACAGCATGGCTGCGAGCCCGATCGCGACCGCTGTGCCGCTGAAGATCACGGCGCGGCCGGAGGTCTGCATGGTGCGCACGATCGCGTCGGATCGCTCCGCTCCGCCGCGCAGCTCCTCGCGGTAGCGGTAGACCATCAGGAGCGAGTAGTCGATCGCGATACCGAGCCCGATCAGCATGACGAGGTTCTGCAGGTACGTCGAGAGCTCCATGAAGTGCGCGAAGATCCAGATGATCCCGAGACTCGCGGGGATCGCGAAGGCGGCCACCATGAAGGGGATGAGGAAGGCGAGCGTGCCGAAGACGAACACGAGAATCGCGATCGCGATCGGAATGGCGATATAAAGCTCACCGACCTGCAGATCGCGCGCGAAGACTGGGTCGAGGTCGTGCTCGATCGCGGCCTGTCCGGTGACGTAGAGCCTCGCGTCCGAAATCTGGCCGGCCGCATCCCGGAGATCCTGTGTGTACCCCTTTACGTCGGCCAGCTCGAGCTCGGTCACGATCAGCGCCGTCGCGACACCCCCTGACGCGGGCTGCACGCCGGCGACGCGCCCGGTCGGAACCGCCTGTGCCGCTCGCTCTGCTGCCAGGCGAAGCGGCGCGATCAACCGGGTCCCGGATCCCGGCTCGCCCTTTGCGACAAGCGTGAAGGAGCCCGTCGGCGCTTGACCGAAGTGCTCTTCCAAAATCTTCTCGGCCTTCTGGGTGTCGGAGCCCGGGAGGACGAAGCGGTTGGTGAGGAGATCCGACAGTCCGGACATCGCCATCACGGAGATGACGAGTGCGACGAGCCACGCCGCGATCACAAGCCACCGAAACCGAAGTACCGCCAGCGTCCACCGTTCCATGGTCACCCTCCGAGCTCGCGAAGTTAGCCTGCGCTAAGTTAGTGTCACCTAGCTTGGGTGTCAAATTGGGACACGCGAACCGCACCCGTTTGCCGAGCATTTCAGCGGGTACATAGACTCCTACCAGAGCGAAACGACGAAAGGGACTCAAGTGGCGAAGACCAGGGAGAAGGTGGCCGACACGGCCGACAACATGCGTCCGTACCTCGAGCGCGCACTGAAGGACGAGGGGGTCCGGGACGACATGAAGAACGCGCTCGCCGCGGCGCGCGACGTGTACACCGAGCTGCTCGGCGGCCGAAGCGTCGCTCACATGGCCACCCGCGTAGCGACGGACAAGGAGATCCAGGAGAATCTCAAGACGGCGATCGAGGATTTCCGTCACGCGGCCGACCGGATTCAAGGCAAGGACGAGCATCGCGCTCGGAACATGATCTTCCTCACCGTGGGAATCGCGCTCGGAGCGCTTTTCAACCCGATGACCGGCCCTGCGACTCGCCGGTGGGTCACTGACAAGCTCTTCGGCTCAGGCGAGGACGACTTCGGCTACCAGCCCAACTCGTCACCGGGCACCATGGCGAGCCCCCCGCCGCCGCCCGCGCCGCCATCTCCCTCGGAGCCGGACTTGCCGGCCTGAACTAAGGGCCTCCGGGCGCCGCACAGCGGTCTGCCTACTC
Organism: Actinomycetota bacterium; assembly: GCA_013812265.1. GTDB lineage: Bacteria > Actinomycetota > Thermoleophilia > Gaiellales > Gaiellaceae > JACCTQ01. The sequence goes on along the minus strand of JACCTQ010000297.1, from coordinate 10,166 downwards.
TCCCGGAGAACCGACGCGCGCGAGGAACGACCCGTCGCCCTCGCCGAACGCAGGGTCGGCGAGGGCGCTGCGGAGAGAACCGGGATCGAGGCCACTAGCCCGCGAGATGTCGGAGGCGTGCAAAAGGAACGCCCCGGGCCTCGGCGCCGCACTGTCCTCGTCGGTCGCGCCCGCATAGCCGGCCAGGTCGTCGCGGCCGAGGCGCGCCGAGGAAAAATCGAGGTCGTGGATGTGCCGCCAGGCCAGAAGGTAGCTCGTGGGGTTCACGACCCCGTCGTATCCGAGTCCGAGCAACCCTTTTGGATGGATCTCGAAGTGCAGGTGATACGGAGTGCCGGCGGCGTCGCCGGTGTCCCCGACGAAGCCCACCACGTCACCCGCCTTGACACGCGCGCCGTTCACCGCGATGGGCGAGAACGCAGATAGGTGGGCGTAGTAGAACTGGTTGCCCTGCCGATCCCTGAGCCATAGCCGGTTCCCGCCGATGTCGTTCCAGCCGACCGAGAACACGGTGCCGTCCGTCACGGCCAGCACCGGGGCGCCCAGCGCGGCGAAGATGTCGTCTCCGTGGTGCCACACCACGCTTGCCCGCGGCGCGCCAAACGTGTCGGTGAACGAGCTCGGCCCGTAGACCGGAAAGACGTACCCGCCCGCCGTCAGGCGCGGCGTGAGACTGCTCGGCGGCCTGCGGACCGGCGGGGCCCGGTAGGGAGAGCGCTCGGGGTCGGGCGCCTCGGGCTGTCGCACGGTGCGCGGCGGAACCGCCCCTTTCTGCTGCTTCCGCCTGGCCGGACCAGAGGCCGGACGAGAACGGTTGGGAGCCGAAGTCGTGGTGGTCGAGGTCGTCGTGGTAGTGGTGGACGGCCCGGCCCTCCGCGGCTGAGGGGCTAAGGCCGCGGCCTCGGCCTGGGCCACGATCACCCGGGTTCCCGCCGGAAGGCCGGCATGGTCGGCGGTCAGCGTGATCTCGAGCGCCGTCACGGACGCGCGCTGCTCCCGCGACGCGCGGCCGGCGGTCGAGCCGGCCTGGCGGAGGATCGCCGCGAAGCCCCAGTCCCCGAGCGGAAGCTCGAGGTTTGGTGACGCCGTCACCTGCTGACCCAGCAGGAAGAGGCCTGAGACAGCCGAGCCTCCGAGGTCCCGGGAGCCGGAGCGTGACCCGGATACCGCCTTCGCGCGGGCGGCGACGCGTTCGGCCGTCACCTCGCCGCCGAAGAGCGACAGCCCGTTCACCTCGCTCGACGCCTGGCCGGTGACCTGTGCGCCGCTCGACGTCAGCGCGCTCGCCGTAACCGCCCCGGTGGTCACAAGAGGCGCGCTGGAGGGATATGCGAAGCTGCTCCCGAAGGAGACGGCATCGCCGGGTGCCGACACTGCCTCCGTCCCGGCAACCGGCTGTCCGGGAACGATGACGCGAATCGCGAAGGCACGGGCCGAGACGGCGGCCTTCTCCGCGCGCGCCGACGCACCCAGCGCGCCGGCGACGAGCAGAGCGGCCAGCAGAACCATAAGCGAGCCTCGCATGCGTCTCATTATCGGCAAAGCGCGGTCAGAGTGAACGGCGCCTTCTCATGGACGGCGCCACGCCCGCACCGCTACCTGAGCGGCGATGATGAGCATCAGCAGGCCGAAGAGCCGGCGCAGGGTCTCCTCGGGCAGAGCATGAGCTACCCACACACCCGCCTGGACACCTGCGATCGCGCCGACGCCGATCACGACCGCGGGGCGCCAGCGCACGTTTCCGTACCGGTGTTGACGCCAAGTCCCCGCGGCCGCTGCGGGCAGGATGGCAAGCAGGGACGTCGCCTCGGCGTGCAGCTGGGTCAGGCCGAGCCCCAGCGCCAGCGTCGGCACGAACAAGACGCCGCCGCCGACACCGAACAGGCCGGCGAGGATGCCGCCCGCGAAGCCGAGGAGCGCGACGACGACAAGCGTCGTCATCCGAACAGGAGCCGCAAGGCGATGGCGGCGAGCAGAACGGCGAAGCCAAGCGCGAGCGTGCGCCCCGCGAGGCGCTGCTGAAGAGCCGAGCCCGCCACAGCGCCCAGGGCGGCCGGGAAGCCCACGAGAGCCGCGGGGCCGACCTCGACGTCTCCGTAGGGCGCATACGACGCGGCAGCGACCAGCGCGATGATCCCGATCGCCGCCAGCGAGGTCGCCATCGCCGGCCGTTCGGAGAGATGCAGCACGAGCATCAGCAGCGGCACGACGATGATCCCGCCGCCCACGCCGAAGAGGGCGCCGAAGAAACCAGCGGCGACGCCGATTGCGACGAGGCGCATCGCCGTATTGTAGGAGGGTGCTTCCGAGCGCCCTACGGCCCTTGGCGGAAGCTCCGGATCGGAGTGCCATCCTGCTCGACATCGACGGAGTGCTGGCCCCGATCGTTCCGCGGCCGGAGGACGCGGCCGTTCCCGAGCGGACGCGGCGCCTGCTCGAGCGCCTCGTCCGCCGTTACCGCCTCGTAGCCTGCCTCAGCGGCCGCGCCGGTGCCGACGCCGCACGGGTGGTCGGCGTGGAAGGCGTCGTCTACGTGGGCTCGCACGGCCTCGAGCTCGACCCGGAGGCCACCCGCTGGATCAGAAACCTGCGCGAGTTCGCCTCAGGCGTCGACTGGCCGGTCGAGGACAAGGGGCTCACCGTCTCGTTCCACTATCGGCCGGCCGCGGACGAGGGCGCCGCGCGCGCCTACCTCGAGCAGGTAGCCGGCCAGGCTCGAAAGGCAGGACTCGTGCCACGCTTCGGGCGGAAGGTGCTCGAGCTGCGACCGCCCGTCCGGGCCGACAAGGGCACCGCGGTCGTCCATCTCGTCGAGCGCCACCGAGTCACGTACGCGCTCTACGCCGGCGACGACAGCACCGACCTCGACGCCTTTCGCGGGCTGTCGGAAGCCGGCCTGGAACAGACGGTTCGTATCGCGGTGGCCTCCCAAGAGGGGCCGGAGGAGCTGCGCGAGCTCGCCGACATCGTCGTCGCCGGGCCCGACGCGCTGTTCGAGCTCCTAGACGGCCTCTGATCCGAGGACGGCGCCCTCTGCGGCGAGATGCTCCTCGATCGCCTCGCGGACGATCGTCGGAAAGTCGTAGCGAATCTCGAGCCCCCAGCCTGGCTCCGCCATGCCGCCGTACGGCTCGAGCTCCCAGTCGGTGCCCGCGACGGTATAGGTCCGATCCGGGTCGATGGTCTCCTCGAGACCGCTCACCTGCAGCTCGCCGCGCCTTCGCCCGCGCAGCGGTCGTGCCGTCGAGAGGCCGAAATCGGCCTCGCGGCCGCGCGCGATCAAGCGGGCGAGCTGCTCGCCTGTCATCTCCGTCACCCCGGGGTTCGCCGAGGAGTCGCACACGTCCCACAGAGCGCCCCGGCGAAGCGGCCCGGCGGCCAGCGCGAGTGCCTCCGAGAACGCCTGGCCGGGGGTGACGAGTCCCACCTCCGCGTCAAGCCGCTCGCGGAGGATGTGCGCGAGCCATAGGCTCGCGCCCAACTGGTCGAGCGGCGAATCCAGCTCGCCGATCACGGTGTCGAGAAGGGCAGCCACCTCGGGCTCGATCCGCGAGACCTCCGCGAGCACGGCTGCGTGCAGCGGCTCGTCCTCGGTCACCGGAATGGTGCTGGCGCGCATGCCGTCCTCGTCGATGTCGATGCGGCCGACGTGTTGGGCGTACTCGCCGGCCTGCGCGACCAGTACGTCGCCGATCCACTCTCCCTCGGGAAGCAGGTTGTGCGAGTGCCCGCCGATGATGGCGTCGACCTCCGCACCGACGGCCCGCGCCAACCGGCGGTCGTCGATCGCCGCCTGGGGCACGTCGAGCCCGAGGTGCGAGAGGACGATGACGACGTCGGCTCCGCGATCGCGTAACTCGAGAGCAAGCTCCCGGACGAGCTTCTCCTCGTCTAGAACCTCAGCCCCGAAGTCGAAGTTGTCGTGAAACTCCGCGAACGAAGCGGTGACACCGATCAGACCGACGCGGATGCCGGAGTGTTCGAGCAGGTGCGAGCTCCTGACGCCGGAAAGCTCCGCTCCGCCGCGGCCTCTCAGGTTCGCGAGCAGCAGCGGGTAGCCGGCCGCCTCCGCATGCTCCGCGAGGACCTGCATTCCATAGCGGAGCCAGGCTGCGTTTCCGACCGTCTGAGCCTCGCATCCCGCCGCGGTGAGCAGGCGGTGCATCGCCGCTCCCTTGGTGATGTTGCTGATGCGGGTCGTGGTTTCCTCCACGTCTCCGGCATCCAGGTACAGCACCGGCCAGGCGGTGTCGCTGCGGACTCGCTCCACCACCGTCGCGACGCGGGCCAGGCCCTCCACCCGACCGTGGATGTCGTTCGTGTGCAGGATCGTGAGCCTCACCGCCGGAGCAGAGGCTCGATCTCCGGCCACGGGCGGGTGTTCAGCACGTGGTCCCGCGTGAGCCAGGCGCGGCGCGCCTGTCCGATGCCGAGCTCGACGTACGCGAGGGTGTCCGTTCGGTGCGCGTCGCTGGAGACGACGATCTTCACGCCCGCCTCGCCTGCAAGCCTGGCGTGTGTGTCGCGTAGATCGAGGCGATCGGGCTGCGAGTTGATCTCCAGGAAGGTCCCGGTGGCGAGCGCCTGCTCTAGCACGCGCTCCAGATCGATCTCGGCAGCCGCTCGTCGGTTGATCCGGCGTCCCGTGAGGTGGCCGATGCAATCGACGTGCGGACTCTCCATCGCGGCGAGCACACGGTCGGTCGCGTCCTTGCCACGCTCCACTCTGGAGTGCACGGACGCCATCACCCAGTCGCAGACGGCGAGTTCCTCGTCCTTCATGTCCAGCGAGCCGTCCGGCCGTATGTTGACCTCGACGCCGCTCAGCACCTTGAAGGGCGCAAGCCGAACGTTGAGGGACTCGATCTCGCGGCGCTGCGCCTCGAAGCGGCCCTCCCGCAGATAGTGGGAGTGATCCGTCACGGCGAGGTACTCGTAGCCCCGTTCGCGTGCAGCCCGCGCCATGGCGTCGATGTCGTCCCGACCATCGGATGACCACGTGGAATGCGAGTGCAGGTCGCCGTGCAGGTCGCCGAGCTCCACGAGCTCCGGCAAGTCATTACGGCGAGCCGCATCGAGCTCGCCGCCTGCCTCGCGAAGCTCCGGTGGAATGAACCGATAGCCGAGACGGCGGTACAGCTCGTCCTCGGTGCGGGCAGTGAAGACCTTGCCGCTCTCGACCTCCTGCACGCCGTATTCGGAGACGGACAGGCCCCGGCGGACCGCGTCCTCGCGAAGAGCGATGTTGTGATCCTTCGAGCCGGTGAAGTGCTGCAGCAGGTTGCCGTAGCACTCGGGCGGCACCACGCGAAGGTCGAAGCGGAGGCCGTCGTGGGAGACAACGGTGGCCTTCGTCCCCCCTTTCGCCACCACCTCCTGCACCCACTGGAGCCGCGTGAAGTAGTCGATCAACGCGACCGGATCGCTCGCGGTGGCGATGATGTCGAGGTCGCGCACGGTCTCTTTCCGCCGGCGCGCGCTTCCCGCCTCCGAGACCTGCTCGGCAGCCGGGTGCTCGCGCAGTACGGAGGCGACTCCGAGCAGGGCGGGTAACGCCCGCCCGAGTAAGGCGCGCCCCGTCGCCTGGGGCTTTGCGTCGAGGGCCGCGAGAACGTTCTCCTCCGTCTTGGGGCCAAGCCCGCTGAGACCGCGCAGTCGCTGTGCCTGCGCGGCGTCGCGGAGACCCTCGAGGGTCGTGATCCCGAGCTCCTGCCAGACGCGGCGGGCAGTCTTCGGGCCCAGACCGGGAAGCCGGAGAAACGAGACGACACCGGCCGGGATCAGCTGCTTCCGCTTCGTGAGCGCGTGCATCTCGCCGTCGTCCACCATCTGGACGATCTTCTCCTCGATCGTCTTGCCCACGCCCGGCAAATCCTTGGCGCGGCCATCGAGGGCAAGCTTGGCGACAGGCCCTGGCGTGTCGCGGATCAGGGTCGCCGCGCGCCGGTACGCGATCACGCGAAAGGAAGCCTCACCCTCGATCTCGAGCAGATCGCCAAGCAGATCGAGCTGGTCGGCAATCTGATCGTTGCGGGGAAGCGAGCGGGCCAAGCAATCATCATAGGGAGGCGATCGTCGTGTCTCTTAGGTCTGGGTTTTCCGCTCGCCGAGACGCACTGATTCGCCGGCGGAGGCGGGCTTGCCCGCCGGGAGCCCGGTACCGAAAGTTTGAGCGCTGCGGTGAAGAAGGGGGATTATGGGGGAAACATGGTTTCCCCCATACTTATATGTCTGCCCACCTACAACGAGCGCCCGAACCTCGAGCCGATGGTGCGCGCGATTCTGAATGTCATCCCCGAGCACGGGCGCGTGCTCGTCATCGATGACTCGTCGCCCGACGGGACCGGCGCCCTCGCCGACAGGCTGGCTGCCGAGACCGGGCGCGTCGATGTCCTGCACAGGCCGCGGAAAGAGGGTCTCGGGCGCGCGTACCTGGCTGGCTTCCGGCACGCACTCGCCGGTCCTGCCGAGCTGATCGTGGAAATGGACTGCGACTTCTCACACGACCCTGCCGACCTCCCCCGCCTGCTTGCAACGGCTGATGACGCCGACGTCGTGCTCGGCTCCCGGTACGTTCGGGGCGGGAGTGTCGGCAACTGGGGCCTTGCGCGCAGGGTCCTCTCGGCCGGCGCATCCGTCTACGCGCGCATGATGCTCGGGGTTGAAATTCGGGACTTGACCGGCGGTTTCAAGTGCTATCGCCGGCGAGTTCTCGAGGAGATCGATCTCGATGCCATCGCGTCGCTCGGCTACGCCTTCCAGATCGAGACGACGTACCGGGCTCTCCGCCGGGGATTCCGCGTGGTCGAGATCCCCATCACGTTCGTCGAGCGGAGGGTGGGCGGATCGAAGATGAGCCGTTCCATCGTGCTCGAGGCGATCCTGAAGGTTCCGGCGTTGCGGCTGGCCGCGCTGCGGGGGCGCCTCTGACCGCTCGCCCTCGTCCTCCTTACCGGCTCGCCTTCACGTTGACGGTGAACTTCGCCGTCTGCGCACTCGCGCTCTTGTCGGTCGCAGAGCATTTGACGACGGTGCGGCCGACCTTGAAGCGACTGCCCGACTTCGGCGAGCACGACACGGGGACGGCACCGTCGACGTCGTCGCGCGCCGTCACCCTGTAGAGGACTCGCACGCGCTTCACGCCCTTCGGAGCCCGCACCGTCTTACTGGCAGCCCCGCCCAGAGTCGGCGCCGTCAAGTCCAGCTCGAGGCCGGGAACAATGAGCGTGAAGACCCAGGTGTCATTCCCCGCGGCGCCGGTAGGGGTGCTGTGCACGCTGTGCGTCAACGTTCCGGTGCCGGAGCGCCGGCAAACGCGCCGGAGCCGCCGGTGATCGTGATGGGCGGATACGTCGGATTCAGGGCCTGCGCGCCGGCCAGGAGACACGCCGTGCTGCCGGGGACGGCGAGGTAGATGTGGCCCTTCCCTAACACGGTGATGCGAACGACGTAAGCAAGAATGTGGAAAGTGCCGACGGAACATCCCGGCGGGTCGGCCAGCACCGGATACGCGTACGACTCGGAGACGTCGCCGAGACCGGGAACGACGCCTCGTCCCAGGCGCAGATAACAGATCGCGTCGGTGCGCATTCCGGAAGGACACTGCCCGAAGCGGGGTCTGCGTGCAAAAGCGCTACCTCGAGCGACCGGCGCTGGATCTCGGGGAGAGCTCCGAAGACGGCGCCCGGAACGCACTCGAGCAGATCGGCCACGGCGGAGAGCGAGAATTTCGCCTCCGCCTCCGCCGGCCGGCAGGCAAGCACGCGAAAACCTCGGCGTTCGGCCAGCCCGATCGTGTCGCGCCAGACCGTCGTCTTGCCGATGCCGGCCTCGCCCTCGAGCACGAGCGCGACGAAGCCCTCGCTCGCGTCCGCAAGAAACTGCTCGGCGATTGAGCGCTCGTGCTCTCGCCCCACGACGTTCGTCACGGGCTAAGTGTCACCCGTTGTCGTGCGTAGGTAAACGAAGCGCGCCAGTCGCGGCGAGACAGTGGAGCGAGACTTCGCCTCCGCCCCCGTCCTGACCGGTACTACAGAGTCGGCCCGGTAGGCACCGGCTGAGGGCTTGGTTGGGCGCGCGGCGCTTGTTCGGCCTTTCCGAGGGCCGGCTCGCCACTCACGCGCACGCGCGGGTCGAGCCACGCGTAGAGCAGGTCGACGATCAGGTTGAGGACGACTATTACGAATGTCACGAAGAGCACAACTCCGAGAATCACCGGAAGATCGCGCCGCAGCAGCGCGGCGACCACGATTCGCCCTACGCCTGGCAGGCTGTAGACGTTCTCGATGAAGATCGCGCCGCCGAACGCGATCCCGACATCCATGCCCAGCATGGTCACGACGGGAAGCATCGCGTTCCGCAGCACGTGGGAGCGCAGCACGAGCCACTCGGGCGCGCCCTTCGCTCTCGCCGTCCGCACGTAGTCCTCGTCGATCGACTCCAGGATGTTTGCACGGATCATGCGCGCGTAGAGCCCGGCGAACAGGATCGCGAAGGTCAGCCACGGCAGGACGAGGTGATGAGCCCACTGCAGCCCTCCACCGCAGCTCGACACGGGATTGAAGAAGTCGCAGTAGCCGCTGATCGGCGTGATGTGCCACTTGAAGCCGAGGAAGTAGGACAGCACGAGGCCGATCCAGGCCGGATGCGCCGACACGCCGATCAACACGAAGAGCATCGTGCCCCGGTCGACCAGGGAGCGTGGGCGTAACGCCGACACGATGCCGATTGGAACCGCGAGCAGAAGGAAGAGAATCGCGCCGCCCACCACGAGCGAGGCGGTGACGGGGATGGCGGCGGCGAGAATGTCGATCACCGCCGTGTTGCTCTCGTACGACTCGCCGAAGGTGCCGTGGCGAACCAGATTCCAGACGAAGTGCGCGTACTCGCTGGGAAGCGAGAGCTCCTCCAGACCGTAGTTCTCCCGCAGGCTGAGCTCCAGGGCGCCCGTGCCGCGCCCGAAGCGGGTCTGGTCGGCCGGAACGATGAAGAAGATGACGAAGGTGAAGATACTGACCGCGAAGAGGACGAAAACTGCCCAGAAGACTCGCTTGATCAGGTAACGGAGCACCGGCACCCAAAGGGTCGCCGCTGGCGCCTCCGGACGCAAATCTCATCGGCTAGCTATAGCTAGGTGTCCTGCCTACAGAGGTTGTGAACGGTTGACGGGTTCTATCCGGCCCTCCTTCGAGGCTGTGGGTCTTCCCGGACCTACGCTCGAAGGAGGGCACGGATGTATCTGCACGCTAACGCCAAGCTCGGATTGGCTGGTCGGCTCGCGCTGGTGCGCGCGATCGAGGACGGTCTTTCGCTGAAGGCGGCCGCGGTCGCCTTCAGCGTGTCGCCGGCGACGGCGCATCGCTGGTGGCACCGCTGGTTGGAGGCGAGCGAGGAAGCGCGGGCGACGCTCGCCTGCCTGTTCGATCGCTCGAGCCGGCCGAGAAGGTCGCCGCGGCTGCTCGCAGCCAATCTGCAGGAGCGGATCTGCGCCTGCCGCCGCGAGACTGGCTGGGGGCCGCGGCTCGTCGCCGGCGCGACCGGCTTCGCGCACTCGACCGTCTGGAAGGTGCTGAAGCGGGCCGAGATCTCCCGGCCGCCGCGAGCGGCCAAGGAGCCGGCCAACCGGTACGAGTGGCCCTGCCCGGGCGATCTGTTGCACATGGACGTCTCGCGTTACGCCCGCTTCCTGCGGCCAGGGCATGCCGTCACCGGCGACCGCTCGCAGCGCTCCCGCCACTGGATGCGCCCCGAGACCAGGGTCGGGTACGACTACGCGCACGCGATCGTCGACGACCACTCCCGACTCGCCTACGTCGAGCTCCACGACGACGAGAAAGCAGCGACGGTGACAGCCTTCGTCGAGCGCGCGCTCTCTTTCTTCGCCGAACACGGGATCATCGCGAAACGGCTGATGACCGACAACGGCTTCAGCTACGTCAAGAACCGCTCACTGCGCGAACTGCTCACCCACGAAGGGACCCGGCATCTGACCACCGAGCCCCCACAGCCGCGCAGCCCGATGCGCCTCCACTATCGTCATGGCGACATGGGTGCTCTGCCGGAGTCAGTCGAGGAGCTGCTGGACACCGCCCTCGTGGCGGAGGTGACGGTGATCGATCCGTCAGGCTCGCCCGTCACACACCCACTGATTCCGCTGTACGACGGCG
>JACCTQ010000296.1 GCA_013812265.1 Actinomycetota bacterium | reverse complement strand
GTCGAGCACCGCCTCCAGCGCGAACAGGTTCCCGTGGAGGTCGCTGATGAGTCCCAGCCGCATTTCTCCGCTGCTCCCGGCTATTCCGCGGAGACGCCGAGGGCTGCGAGCCGTTCACGGACCCGCTGCTCGGCTGCCGGGTCACCAAGCTCTTCGGCTATGCGTGCGGCGTGGCGCCAGAGTTGCGCAGTTCGCTCGGGCGCGTCCAGCGCCACCGCCCGCTCGCCGGCCCGCTCGAGGTAGTCGAGCGCCTTGCCGAGGTCGTCGCTTCGCGCGAAGTAGTTTGCGAGCACCTCGAGCCGATCGTCCAGGGAGTCGCTGAACAGCGTCTCGAAGGCGACGCCGACCGCGCCGTACAGGCTTCGGCGCCGGGCAGGCGGGAGCGTCGTCAGGGATGCAGTGCGCAGGAGGCCGTGGCGGAACACGTACTCGGGTTCTGGATAGCGGCGGAGCTCGCGGATGATGTCGGCCCGCATGAGCACCGCGAGCTCGCCCTCGAGGTCGTCCGTGTCCGCCACATGCTCGAGCACACGCTGCGGAAAGCTCCGACCGACGGCGGCGGCGACCTGCGCGAGCCGCCTTGCCCCGGCGGGCAGGCGGTCGATGCGCGCGACCAGCAGGCTCTCGAGCGTCGGCGTCAGCACGCGAGACGTGATCGTGGCCGCGAACGTGTGGCCGCGGCGCATGCCCTTGCCCTCGCTGAAAGCATTCAGAAGCTCCTCGAGGTAGAGCGGGTTGCCCTCGGCGCCGGACACGATCTGCGCGAGCTCCACCTCATCGAGCGACCGGCTCTGGGGCCGGAGCGCCAGCAACTTCCTGGCCGCGTCGTCGGGCAGCGGGCTCAAGGGCAGCTCGACCGCCCGATGGGCGAAGTCGGTGAGGATGCGGACACGCAGCTTCCAGCCCTCGGACTCCGGATCCACCCTCGAGGTGCCGAGAAAGAGCAGCGGGCCGGCGTCGACGAGCTCGAACAGATCGCCGAGCAGGTCACGCGTCGCGGGGTCGGCCCAATGGATGTCCTCCATGGCGACGACCACCGGCCCCTTCGCAGCGAGCGCCGTCAACCACGCGCGGTACGCGCGCCGGATCTCGGCAGCCAGCTCGTCCGGCGGCAGGCGCCGCAGCCGCTCGTCGTCGCGCGGATCGAGCTTGACGGAGAGCAGCCGGGCGAGATACGGCAAGACCTCCTGGATCTGGGAGGCCGGCAGCAGCCCGAGCGTGGCGCGGAGCTTCGTCCGCACCGCGAGCTCGGCCTCTCCCTCCTCGGCGCCGATCCACTTGCGCAGCATCTCGATGAACGGGCCGTAGAGCAGCTCCGTGCCGTACGACAGGCACTGTCCCTCCAGCCAGGTGACCTGCCCCGCGGCGAGCGCTCGTACCTCCGCGAGCAGGCGCGTCTTGCCGATTCCGGCGTCTCCGACGAGCAGCACGAGCTGCCCGCGCCCATCGGTGACCTCCGCGACGATCGAATGGAGCTTGGTCATCTCCGCCTCACGCCCGACGAGCGGGCTCGACTTATAGGTCTCGGCGGCCTGGACGCCGACGAGCCGCCAGACGCCGACGGGCTGTGTACGCCCCTTCACCGACACCTCGCCGAGTGGCTCGAGCACGAACCGGTGGAGGATGCTCTTCGCCGTCGCCTCGCCGACCACGACCGTGCCGGGATCAGCGACCGACTGGAGCCGCGCCGCCACGTTCGTCGTGTCGCCGAGCGAGACGGAATGCGGATTCGACGCACCCACCAGACCGACGGCGGTCTCGCCGGTGTTGATGCCGACGCGGGCGTTGAAATCGGAGATACCCCAGGCAACCTCGACGTCGCGCGCGTACTCCTTGACGACGTCCACGATCCGCAGCGCCGCGCGCGCGGCGCGCTCGGGGTCGTCCTCGTGCGCGACCGGCACGCCGAAGAAGACGGCGATCCCGTCGCCCATGTACGCCTCCACCATGCCGCCGAACTGCTCGACGGCATGGCACATGCGCGTGACACACTCGCCGATGACGACCTTCACCTCGGCGGGCGCGAGCTGTTCGCCGAGGGCCGTCGAGCCTACGATGTCGGCGAAGAGCGCGGTCACGGGCCGGAGCTCGTCCGCCGCACCCGCTCCCGAAGGCTGGCGCCGTGGCCTCCGCCGAGGAGGCGGGCTTTCCGACGACGCGCTCTGTCGCTGGCCCTCGGCCGACGGGCCGGGAGTCGGGG
>JACCTQ010000283.1 GCA_013812265.1 Actinomycetota bacterium | reverse complement strand
AAGTTGCGCACGGCCGTGAGCCCCCAATCCTCGCTGCGCCAGATGAAGGTCTCGACGCGAATGGTGGTGCGGGTGACCTCGTAGACGTGCAGGCCCCGCGCCTCGCCGCGCCGGTTGGGCCGCGGCTGCCCAAGGCCCGGAGCGATCGCGACCGTGGCGCTCCGCTCGCCACCCTGGGAGATCTCGAACTCTCTGCGCTCGCTCACGGTGCTCTGATGAATGTGGCCGGCCAGGATCAGCTCCGCGCCGGCGTCGACGAGAGACGCGAGCACGTGACTCCGTTTGGCCACCGGTTTCTTGCGCGAGCGCCACGGGGCGCCGACGAGGTGATGGTGCAGGACGACGACCCGTAAGGCGGCCGGAGGGGCCCCGGCGAGAAGACCCTCGGTCTTGGCCAGCTGGGCCTGCCGTATCCCACCCGACTGGTGCCGCCAGGCGCGAACGGAGTTGAGCCCGACGACGAAGAGATCTGGCCCGCGATGCACCGGCTCCGTCGTCTGCCAGTGTTGCTCGAACTGGGCGAACGTTCGCGTGAAGCGAGCCGGGAAGGTGTACGGGATGTCGTGATTCCCGGGCACGGCGAGGAGCGGCTTGCCGAAACCGCGCAGGAAAGCGGCCGCTTGCTCATGCTGCTCGGGCCGGCCGCGGTGGGTCAGATCGCCGCTTGCGACGATCAACTCGGGGTCGATGCGCTCGACCAGGGCGCTCAGGGCCGTTTCCACCGCTGCGTCTTCTCGCGTGCCGGTGTGGAGGTCGGAGACGTGCAAAAACCGGGCGGCCACGACCGACGCAGGCTATAGACTGACCTTCGTGACGGACGAGTCCACCGAGATTTTCGACGACCTCTATATCGGCCTCCGAGCCGGCGGTGCGCTGCGCAAGGAGCGGCGCGGTGAGCCGTTGACGACCGAGGAGCGTGAGGCGCTCGGGCGCTGGCGCCGTCTCTCTGCTTGGCGAAAGGCGATCGCAATCGGCGGCTTTGCCGTCGGAACGTTCGGTCTCGGCTTCACGCTCGGCAGCCTCGTATTCGGTCGCTGGCGCAAGGCCTAGCACGCTCAGCGACGCCCAGGCGAGGCTTGGGCACCGGGCTCAGCTAGCTTTCGGCGTCCTTGGCGGGGAACAGGACGGTGGGGACGTCCTCGTCGGCGGGATCCTTCGAAAGCACGATCACATCGACGAGCGTGCCGAGCACCGCCGCGATCGGAATGGCGAGCAGCACGGCGAACCCGCCGAAGAGAATCGCCGAGGCGGTGACGGCGAAAAGAACGAGCAGCGGCGACAGACCGACTGCGTCCCCGAGAACTCTCGGAATGATCAAGTAGTCCTCTAGCAGCCTCACCACAAGCACCGCGATGCCCGCTGCGATGCCGACCTGCGGTGACACCGTGAGGCCGGCGCCGACGGCGAGCGCGCCCGCCATCAGCGGGCCGATGACGGGGATGATCTCCACGACCCCGGCAAAGGCGCCGATCAGGATCCAGTACGGGACACCGATGATCCAGAAGAGGACGGACAGAACGGTCCCCACCAGCATGATGAGCAGGCCCTGTCCCCGGACGTAAGCGCCCAGCTTCGCGTCGATCAAATCCCACGTGTCTCGGACGACCTTCCGCCGCGGGCGCGGAAGGATCGAGGTGACGAGGCGCACTGCACGGTCTCGCTCGTAGATCCAGTACGCCGCGCTCGCGAGAACGAAGAAGATCCCGATGAAGACCTCGAACGCCACGGTCGTCAGCTCGACCGCCGGGTCGATCAGCTCGTCCGCTTTCGGGAGGTCGTCGAGCCGGCGCTGGAGACCGACGAGGATCTCCTGCTTGACGCCCGTCGAGTCTTGCGCCTGGCTCGCGATGTTCTCTTCGTCCAGCGCGGCCTGAACCTGGTCGATGGCTCGGGGGACGACGAGCCAGAGCAGCAGTGCGACTAGCCCGGCGAGGGCCGCGTAGTGGGACAAGATGGCCGCCGACTTCGGGAGGCCGCGTCTCGTCAGGGCATCGACCCCCGGACGCATCGCTGCAGCGATGATGAAGGCCATGAAGAGCAGCGCGATCAGCAGCTTGAGCTTCCAGAGCGCAAGCGCCACCACCACCACGGCACCGACGACGATGGAGGCGATGAAGGCCCGACGGGCGGTCTCGCGCACTAGATGGTTGATTCCAAATTCGAGTGCTGTTCGGGGGCGGCACCGGCCAAGCCGGGCGCCGAGGTCGCTCGCAGCGCAGGCCCGTAGGCCTGGGCAAGAGGGAACTCGACGATCCGGCGCCGCGCCGGGGACGTCAGCCGACGCCGCTGGAATTTGGGATGAACCATCTAAGGGAGTGTGGTTGCCTGAGAAGGAGGCTCGCAAACCCTGCCGGATGGCATCTACCACGTCACCTCTCGAGGCGTCGCTCGGACGGCCATCTTCTGGGACGACACGGATCGCTGTCATCTCTTCGGCGAACGCTTCCGCGTCCGGGTGATCGAGACTGAGGAGTACTGCCGCGAGGCGTGCCAGTACGTGCTCCTCAACCCAGTGCGGGCCAGCCTGTGCGACCGGGCGAGCGACTGGCCGTGGAGCGGAATTCGAGCTCGGCGGAGCCCTCTAGACGAACGTATGTTCGGCCGGTAGGATGGAGTCACATGGCGGCCGACGAGCTGATCGTCCACGGCGCCCGCGAGCACAACCTGAAGGACATCACCGTCCGCCTGCCGCGGCACGCGCTCATCTGCATCACCGGGCTTTCCGGCTCCGGTAAGTCGTCGCTTGCTTTCGACACCATCTACGCTGAAGGCCAGCGCCGGTACGTCGAGTCGCTGTCCGCCTACGCGCGCCAGTTCCTGCAGATGATGGAGAAGCCGGACGTGGACTCGATCGACGGCCTGTCCCCTGCGATCTCCATCGACCAGAAGACCACGTCCCGGAACCCGCGCTCCACGGTGGGCACGGTCACGGAGATCTACGACTACCTGAGGCTTTTGTACGCGCGCGTGGGCCGCCCGCACTGTCCCGTTTGCGGCCGGCCGATCGCGGGGCAGAGCATCGAGCAGATCGTGGATCAGGTGCTGCGGCTTCCCGAGGGCTCGAGGTTCACCGTAAACGCGCCGGTCGTCCGCGACCGCAAGGGCGAGTACCGGGACGTGCTCGAGGAGCTTCGGACTGACGGCTTCACGCGTGTCAAGGTGGACGGCGAGCAGCATCTGCTCGAGGAGTCGATCGACCTGGACAAGAAGTTCAAGCACACGATCGAGGTCGTCGTCGACCGGCTCGTGATGAAGCCCGACCTCCGGACGCGCCTTACGCAGTCGGTCGAGACCGCTGCCGCGCTCGCGGAGGGGCTCGTGGTCATCGACCGTGTGGACGATGCGGGCGCCTCCAGCATGACGTTCAGCGAGAAGTTCGCCTGTCCCGAGCACGGCGTCTCGCTGCCCGAGCTGCAACCGCGCATCTTCTCGTTCAACTCCCCGCACGGCGCCTGCCCGCGGTGCACCGGGCTCGGCGCCCAGCAGGAGATCGACCCGGACCTGCTGGTGCCCGATCCGACCGTCTCCATCGCGGAGGGGGCGCTCGTGCCATGGTCGGTGGGCAACTCGACGTTCTACGAGTCGGTTATCCAGGCGATCGCCGACCGTTACGAGATCGACCTGGACGCACCCTGGCGGCAGTTGACGGAGGAGCACCAGAGCCTCTTCCTCTACGGGACGAACGGGGATCGTGTGTACGTGAGCTACCGAAACCGGATGGGACGCCGCCGCTCGTACATGCTCGCCTTCGAGGGCATCGTGCCGAGTCTGCAGCGCCGCTACCGGGAGACCGATTCCTCGCAGCAGCGCGAGCGCATCGAGGAGTACATGAGCTTCCGCCCCTGTCCCGAGTGCCGCGGGGCGCGCCTGAAGCCGGAAGTACTCGCCGTGACCGTGGGCGAAAGGGCAATCC
>JACCTQ010000271.1 GCA_013812265.1 Actinomycetota bacterium | reverse complement strand
GCTCGGGCTCGGGCGAGTCGAAGTAGAAGCGGAAGAAGGCGACCGAGACCCCGCCGCGCAAGACGGTGACCAGGACCGCGGAGAAGGCGATGAGAACGCCGACAGAGCCCAGATCCTCGGGCGCGAGATACGCGGTATACAGCGGCAGCAGGAAGACGGCGGCGATGCGAGACACGACGCCGCCCAGGCCGTAGATGGCCGAGTGCTTGGCGAGCCGCTTCATGTGCCGCCCCAGCACCGCGCGTCCTAGAGGCCGGCGTAGATCTGGAGCAAGCGGTCGGCCATCTTGTCGATGTCGTGTACCTGCTCGACGTAGGCGCGGCTCTCGGCGCCGATCCGCTTGCGCTCCTCGAACGACCGGACGAGCGGCCAGAGCCTCTCTGCAAGGTCGTCCTTGGTCGCCCTGGTGACCGGCATCTCCAGGCCGAACGCCTCCTCGGTCCGCCGCACCGCCTCTTCGTCGAGTGAGGTCACGACGGGCTTTCCCATTGCCATCGACTCGATCGTGAAGAGCCCGTGCCAGTCTCGGAGCACCTGGTCGATGACGATATCGGCGTCGCGGTAGCGCTTCACCGCCTCGATGTTCGGGACCCCGTGCACGATGTCGAGCTCGACGGGCAGCTCCCGGCAAGCCTCCTCCACGTACTGCGTTCCCTTGCGGTCGAGATTGGAGGGAGCGTGCACGATCCGTACGCGCTCGCGCTCCACCGGTGGAACCGGGGTGAAGGCGGAGAGATCGATCCCGGGCGGGACGACGAGCGCGTCGGGCACCCACCGCTGCGCCGAGTACGAGCCGACGATCTGGGCGTCGGCTCGGTAGCCGTAGGCCAGCTGCGCCGGCGTCTTGCCCCGTATGTCGGCGCCGAGAAAGTGCATCACGCACTTCTTCCGTGTGGCCCGGAGGATGGGGAACTGCAGCTTCTTCGGGACGAGCGTGAGCCCGAAGTAGAAATGGAAGATGTCGGTTTGCGGCAGGAGGCGGCCCAGAGCGCGCCACTGCACGGCCTGCTGGCGCAGGAATCCCTGCTCGGGCCGGTTCAGGTTGATGTCGCACTCGTCCGGGCGCCACTTCTGCGGCCGGAAGACGACCAGGCGGGCGTCGACGCCCTTCTTGCGAAGCGCCTTCACGGTCGACCAGCCCGTTCCCGACAGATTGACCGGGCAATGGGTCACGCGAAGCGGCATGCTGCGACGATTATGCAGCGATCCGGCACAGGCTCCTCCGGACGAGGAGTGGCAACCCTTCGCGAGCTTGCTACCCGCGCGACAGCCGGCCCGCACTCGCCCGCGGTCGTGGTCGACGTGGGCTGGGTCAACGGTCTTGCGGCCCTCCGCTCTCTGGGGCGCGCGGGATTGTCCGTTGTGGCGCTCGATCACCGGCACAGCCCGCTCGGCTTTCGGTCGCGTTACGCCCTGCCGCTCGCCTGCCCGGAACCATCTGTCGACGACGAGGCGCTCGGCGAGCTGTTGCGGGATCTCGGCGATCTGCTCGGGCGGCCGGCGCCGATCTTCGCCACACACGACGACGGGCTGAACGCGATCGCTCGGCACCGCGGGCAGCTCGGCGACCGGTTCCGGTACCCGTTCCCGGACTGGGACGTGCTCTCGCGTCTCCAGAGCAAGCGCTACCAGCTCGAGCGGGCGGTCGCGGCGGGCATGGACATTCCCCGGAGCGTCTACCCTTCGTCCGCTGGGGAGGCGCATGCGGCGACGAAGGACCTCGGCTTGCCCGTCGTCGTGAAGCCGTCGGACCCGGTCGAGTTCAAGCGGCTCCATCGCCGCCAGGGATTCCGCTGTGACACCGCGGCGGAGCTCGACTCGGCCTACGCGGCGACCGAGCCGTTCTCGCCCATCGTCCAGGAGCTCGTTCCCGGAGGAGACGATGCTCTGTACACCCTCGGTAGCTACCTCGATGCCGGCGGCCGGGCGCTGGGGATCTTCTCGGGCCGCAAGCTCCGCCAGACGCCGCCCGGAATCGGCACGTGCCGTGTCGGGGAGGCGGTGTGGGTCGACGAGGTGGTCGACGCCGGCTTGCGTCTGCTTCGCGCGGTGGGTTGCGTAGGCGTCTCGCAGGTCGAGTTCAAGCGCGACCAGCGGGACGGCTGCTTCAAGCTGATGGAGATCAACGCACGCCTCTGGCAGTGGCACGGGCTGGCGGCCGCTTGCGGGGTCGATTTTCCGTTGATCGCATACCGCGATCTGCTCGGTATCGCCCAGGAGCCTGTGAGCACGAGCGGCGTGGACAAGCGGTGGGCGATCACGTTTCTCGCCGGCGAGACACCCGCGGTGCCACGACCCCCGTTCGTCGACGCTGTCTTCGCGCACGACGACCTCGAGCCCGTGCTCGCGCATGCCGCGCGCGTCGTGAAGGGGTTGCTCCGCCGGTGATCAGGGCGGAGATCGAGCTCCGAGCCCGCTGGGTGCTCGACACGATCGGAGGACACGAGCTCGGCCTCGGCGACGACGTCCCCTATCACGAGGGCGCCTGGGAACAGGTCACGCGAGGCGAGCGCCCGGTCGGAGACGATCTCGCCGAGGCCTTCTTCCACCTCGCCCGGCTCGAGGAACGGAGTGCCGAGCGAGACCAGCACGGGCGCTTCTCCGCGACCGCCTCGTGCCTCGATCCTCTCGACCCTCCGCTCGAACGGCTTCGCCGCCGGCTCCGGCTGGAGCCTCCGAGGTGGCTCGGTGCCCGCTTCGCCGTGGCGCTCACGCACGACGTGGACGTGCCGTGGCGCTGGACCGGCATCGGCATGCGTGGAGCGGCTGCCCGCCTGAAGGCCCATGTGCTCGGGGGGCGACCCGGGCCGGCGCTACGAGAAGCGCGCGCCCTCGGCGGCGTACCGTTGCACAAGCTCCGGCGTACCGATCCCAACTGGCGTTTCGACGCCATCGTCGACCTCGAGGGCAAACGGGGTGCTGCCTCGACCTTCTTCGTTCTCGCCGGCCATCACGATCCGCACGACGGCGCTGCTCCCGAGGTCTACGAGCGGCTGCTGCCGAGCCTGGTCGACACCCTGGTTGGCGCGGGCGCGGAGGTCGGCGTGCACGGAAGCTACCGGGCCGCGGAGCGGCCTTCCCTGCTTGCCGACGAGAAACGCAGGCTGGAGGAGCTCGGAGCCGGGGTGCAGGGTCACCGCTACCACTACCTGCGCGTCGACCCGCACCGCAATCTTCGGGCGCTGGAGGAGCTCGGTCTGCGCTACGACTCCTCGTTCGGCTTCGCCGACACGCTGGGTTTCCGCGCCGGCATCGCTCATCCGTTCCGGCCGTGGGATGTCGAAGCCGGACACCCGCTCGATCTCGTCGAGATCCCTCTCGCAGCGATGGACGCGACTTTCGAGGAGCGTTACCTCGATCTTCCCGCCCGCGCGGCTGAACGACACCTCTTGTCGCTCCTCGACTGGGCCGCCGTCAACGGCGGCGGGTTCTCGGTGCTCTGGCACACGGACCGCTTCGACCGCGGCACATCCGCGGGCTGGGACCGGCTCTATGCGCGCTTCATCGACGCGGTTGCCGCGCGCGGCGGTGTCTGCCTCTCGGCGGGCGCGCTCGCCGAGGAGGCCGCCGCGCGGCTTCCTACTTGACGATCAGCGCCATCCCGCGGCTGAGGTCGATGGGCTCGCGACCATGCTCGGCGGCGAACCGCGGGAACGCCTCGGTCGTGTTGATGTCGTGGGACATCAGAACGCCGCCTTCCCGCAGGGCCGGGAAGGCCTGCGAATACTCGAACCACATGTTCTCGAATGAATGCTCGCTGTCGTGCAGGAAAGAGTCGATCGTGCCCACCCGCTCGAGCAACTCGGGCAGGTGCTCGTCGCTCCGGCCGAGGATCAGGCTCCACCGATGTCGCAGGTGGTCGGGCACGAGCCAACCCGGCTGCTTGCCCTCGGGGACGCCTGCCTGGCCCTTGCCCTCGAAGAACGTCCCGGGCACGTAGTCGGTTCCGATCATTCTCGGAAGATCGATGGAATGGAGCTCGCCGTGCCCGTTCCGTTCGAGCGCCAGCAGCGAGAACGCGGTCGAGAAGCCGTTGCAGACCCCCGTCTCGACGGCGATGTGCGGCTTCACGGTGCGCAGTACGGCATAGAGGTTGATGCCTTCCAGGTAGGCGATCGCCCCGATGGTGTGCCGTGGCCCGGGAACGTCCCTCACCGCCTCGTCGAACTCGCGGCCTTTCGAGCGCAGATGCTCGAGGAGACCGCTTGCCTGCAGCTCGCGCTCGTACGTGGCCAGCGCGGCCCGATCGGGAAGGAAGGCGCTCGCGAATCGCCGTTTGAGGCGCTCGTCCCGCACGCGCCTCCGGGTGCGAAGCGCCAGGCCGGCGGCGCGCCGGAGCGGCCGGCTCAGAGTATTGACCACGCGCCAACCGTAGAGGATTCGCAGCGCTGACCGGGCCCGAGAGGGGCCGCGAAAGAGCGGCCGGGCAAACGCATGACCCAAAGCGCGGGTCCGGTGTACTAGCCAGGAAGGCTGATTCTCGGTTGTTGATAATCAGCCTTCCTGGCCTGCATCCCATTCGATCTGGTCGAAGTAGCGCAGAGCGCGGCGGGTCGGCCGGACGCGCTCACCGAGCGCGCGGAGCTCGTCCTCGGAGATCTCGCCGAGGGCGTGCTTGATCCCGAGGTACGGGAGGTTCAGATCCTCCTGGTACACCACCGTCGAGATCCGCGGGTTGATCTCGATCACCTGGTCACCCACGAGCTGGATGTTGAAGAAGTGGTCCAGGCGAAGCTCCGCGACGATCCTGCGGGCAACGTCCATCAGGGCTGGATCGGTCAGCGTCTCGAAGTACATCGCGAGACCGGCGCGCATCGCCTCGCGGGTCTTCGGGTGCGCGAGGACGACTCTTCCACCCGCCGCTATGCCGTCGATCGTCCGCTCCTTTCCCCGAGCGAGCTCCATGACGAGCAGCTCAGGGCCACCGTCGGCGGGCAACAGCTCGGCGACCTCCTCCAGTCGCATGGCCAGGTTGCCGGGGCGCTCGTTGAGCAGCTGGTCGCGGCGGTCCGCCGAGGCCGACAGGACGCGGAAACCGCGTGAGCCCGAGGAGAATACGGGCTTGAAGCAGACGTCTTGCTCCGGATACCCCAGCTCCCAGGCGGCGTCCCGCACCGCGTCGGCACCGCGCGCCCGTCGCCACGCCGGGCCCCTGACGCCGGCATGGTCGAGCAGCGCGTACGTCTCTGCCTTGTCGTTCGCGCGCCGTATGACCTCGGGCGAAGAGACCAGCACCGCGATCCCGTCGAAGCGACCCTTCGCCTCCGCGAGGCCGAGCAGGTCGAAGGAGGACTGCGGCAGGACGGCATCGACCCCCTCCTGCCGGCAGACCTCGAGCATGGCGTCCGCGAAGCCGGGGTCGGATCCGCTCGGCACCACGTGGAACGCGTCACAGAGGTGCCGTCCGATCGACCTCTCCGACATGTCGGTGCCGACCAGGCGCAGGTCCCGCTCGTCGTTCTCCCGCAGCGCGCGGACGAGAGCGGCGGTGCCCGGCGCACCGGAGGCCGAGACGAGAACCGAGAGCTTCCTCAACCGAGACGAGTCAGCGCAATGGGAACAGCAGGCGTACGCGATCCCACCGGCTGATCTCGCAGCCGTTCCGGCGCTCGAAGCGGGTGTTCACGAGCTCGCCTCTGAAGCGGCCCCGCACGGTCGCCACCTGGGGTCCACCGTATTGGGTCGTGCAGACCGCGACCTCCGGGACGGGCTCGAACGGCATCGCCCGGGCGAGAAGCATGCGGCAGGCCCGAGCACGCTCGGGCAGCGTCCCGCCCACTGGCTGACACCGAAGCGTGAAGCGGCGGGAGGGCCCCTCCTCTCCGTTCGGCCAGACGGTGATCTGGAGGTCGGTCTTCGCTCGGGTGGCCGAGACGGCGGTGACGCTGAGAGCACCGAACGCGAGTGCGGCGCAGAGGAGCACGAGGGTGCGGATCATCAGGAACATAGTACGGCCCAGGACAGGTTCCAGACCGGGCTAGGACTCGACACGCAGCAGCTCGTACCCCTGCCGCAGGAAGGGCGTTCGATCCACGAGGGCCGCGATCTCGTCCGGCTGGAGGACGCCTTCCTCGGTGACGATCTCGTCGATGAGGTGGGGCGGGGTCAGGTCGAAGAGCGCATGGACGCTCTCGGGCAGGCTCCCGGCGTCGAACGGAGCGAGCTTGATCACTTCCGACGCGACGACCGTGGGTACGCCCTCGGCATTGGCCGCCTCGGCCAGCTCTTTGGTCCCGAGCTTGTTGCAGAGCGTGCCGTCGCGAAAGACCGTATCGGCGCCGACCAGCAGCAGCGTGGCGTGCGCGAGCGCCGCCTTCGCGTCTTCGTCCTCCACCAGCTCCACCGACAAGCCCGCCGAGCGCAGGTCCTCCGCGAACGCTCGACCCTCGCCGATCGGTGCGGAGACGGTGCACACGACCTGCTCGGGTGGAGAGCGGACGAGCGCCTCGCGCACCGTTGCCGAGGCGGAGTGGGTCAGGACGTGCGCGTCGGTCAGCCGGCCGCGCAGCTGAATGGCAATCGCTGCGGCGGCGCGCGTGCGCGCGTCGGTGAGCGACCGAGCCTCCTCCTCGATCAGGCGCCGCAGCTCGTCGACGCTCAGGTGAGTGTGGGGTGCCGCAGCGGCGAGCAAGCGACCGACGGCCCCTTCGACTGCCCCCACGCCCGGACGGCTCGCTGCTAGCTCTCGCCCGACACCGACGAGCCTGTCGAGGAGTTCCTCCGAGCTCTGGGTCTCCTCCTCGGAGGCCTCGACCAGGGTCTCTACGGCACGGCGCGCCATCCAGCCGGCGCCATGCCGCCGGTCCTTTCGTAGCTCTTCTACCCGCTGCTCGAGAAGCATGGCTTCGAAACCATAGTCCCCGCAAACGGCAGCTCAAAACCCGCCCGCACAGGCAAGCGGCCATGACCCCGGGGTATAGGGTCTCCTCGTGCGGCAAATGCAACGAGCGCAGACGACCGCTGTGGCCGTAAAACGGCACGATCTGCCGTCGTCGCGCCTCGTCTCGGTCGTGGTCACGGTCTTCAACGAGGTCGAGCATGTCGAGGAGCTGTACCGTCGCGTGGTCGCAGCGCTCGAGGGCTGTGGTCGGGCGTTCGAGCTGATCCTCGTCGACGACGGCTCCACGGACGGCACCTTCGGCTGCCTCGAGCGGCTCCACGCCGCCGACGGCCGCGTGCGGGCCGTTCGCTTCAAACGCAACTTCGGCCAGCATCTGGCCATGCACGCCGGCCTCGCCCGTGCGCGAGGAGACGTCCTGGTCACGATGGACGGGGATCTCCAGAACGAGCCCGAGGACATACCCCGGCTGGTGGAGGCGGTCGAGAGTGGCAGCGACGTCGCCAGCGGGCGGCGGACGGCGCGCCGGGACTCCTGGGCTCGCATGCTCCCCTCGCGCGTCATCAACGGCTTGCTGCGCCGCTTCACCCGGGTGGAGATCTCCGACTTCGGCTGCGCTTTCAACGCCTACGACCGTTCCGCGATCGAGCCGGTGCTCGGCTCGATCGGCAAGCAGAAATTCACGAAGGCGCTCGTGCTCTCGGCCGGCGCCAGCGTGGTCGAGATCGGTGTCGCCCACTCGCGGCGCGGCGACCGCTCCCGCTACTCGCCGATGAGCCTGGTGCGCCTCGCGCTGCACGTGGTAGCCGGATACTGGCCGCAGCCGATCCAGTGGATCGGCATCGCCCTCGGGCTGCTCTGCACGTTGGTCGCGTCTGCCCTCGGCGTCTACGGGATCGGGTACTGGATCGATACGTCCAACTTCCCAGGCCCGCTGTTCGGCGGCGTAGCCGTCCTGTTCGTGCTCGGCATCCAGGGCTTCATCCTCGCCCTTGTCGGCGAGTACTTAGGCAGAATCCAGCGCGACGTGGAGGGCCGCCCGATCTACACCATCGAGAAGGAGCTCGGATGATCTTTTTTTCCGACGCTTCTAGGTGTCGTGTTGAGTCGCCGGCGGAGCCGGGCTTTGCCCGGCGGGAGCCTCAGAGCGACTCGCCTCGAGCGGTGCAGAGGAGGGGGCCCATGGGGGAACCAGGGGTTCCCTCATGACCAAGCGTGTCTTGGTCACCGGTGGCGCGGGGTTCATCTCGTCGAACTTCATCAGGCACCTGCTGCAGGCGACGCCGTACGAGGTCGTCTCACTGGATGCACTGACCTACGCCGGGAATCTCGACAACCTCGCCGACGTCATGTCGCACGAGCGGCTGTCCTTCGTCCACGGCGACATCCGTGACGCCGAGCTCGTCCGCCGGGTCGTCGCCGAGGTGGACGTGATAGTGAACGCGGCCGCCGAGTCCCACGTCGAGAAGTCGATCGAGGAGGGGGCGTCCGAGTTCGTGACCACGAACGTCGAGGGCACCCAGATCCTCCTCGACGCTGTCCGGGCCACGCCCGTCGAGCGCTTCATCCTGATCTCCTCCAGCGAGGTGTACGGGACCGCGCTCGGAGCCCCGATGGACGAGGAGCATCCGCTCAACCCTCGCAGTCCCTACGCGGCCACCAAGGCAGGCGCCGACCGGCTCGCCTACAGCTACTTCGTCACCTACGGGCTGCCGATCGTGATCGTGCGCCCGTTCAACAACTACGGCCCGCGGCAGCACCCGGAGAAGGTGATTCCGAGCTTCATCACGCGGGCGCTCGCGGACGAGCCGCTCACCATCCACGGGGACGGCCACGCGAGCCGCGACTGGCTCTACGTCGACGACGACGCCGAGGCGATCGAGGCCGTGATCGCCGCGGACGTGGACCGCGTGGCCGGCGAGGTGATCAACGTGGCGACCGGTGTGGACATCACCGTGTCCGACATCGCCGATCTCGTCCTGAGCGCGCTGGGCAGGCCGGAGTCGCTCAAGGTGCACGTGCCCGAGCGGCCCGGGCAGGTCGACCGCCACATCGGCTCCACCGACAAGGCGCGGGAGCTCCTGGGCTGGACGGCGCGAACCTCGTTCGAGCGCGGTCTGGAGCGCACCGTCGCGTGGTACCGCGAGAACGAGGCCTGGTGGCGCGAGCTCCGGCGCACCGAAGCAGGCGCGACCATCTAGCCGCATCGACCCAGATGGCTGATCGCCTACTCGTTCTAGGGGCTGGGCCGGCGCAGCTCGGCCTGCTTGCCGCCGCGCGTCGCCGCGCGCTCTTCGTGATCGCGGTCGACCGCGATCCCGGGGCGCCTGGCTTTCGCTACGCCGACCGTCGCGCGATTCTGTCGGCGGAGGACGAGCCGGGCATCCACCGGCTCGCCGAAGCGGAGGAGGTGGACGGGATCATTGCCCCCGGCATCGACTGGCCCGTGGCGATCGCCGCCCGTGTTGCCGAGCGGCTCGGCGTCCCGCACCCGCTCGCGCCGGCCACCGCCGTGCTCGCCACCTCGAAGGTGCCTCAGCGCCAGCGACTCGCCGAGGCCGGTGTCCCGCAGCCGCGCTGGACGCTGACCGCCTCGCCGGTGGAAGGCGTCGAGCTTCCGTGTGTCGTGAAGGCTCCAGATCGTCAGGGCCAGCGCGGGCTGACACTCGTCCGCTCCCGCTCGGAGCTCGTCCCCGCGGTCCAGGAGGCGGTGGCCGCATCCCGGAGTGGCAGCTGCATCATCGAAGAGCTTGCCGATGGCCCCGAGGTGACGGTGAACGGCTTCTCCACCAACGGCGCCTACCATCCGCTCACCGTCACGGACCGGCTGACCGCTGACCCGCCTGCCTTCGGCGTCGCGCTCGCTCACGTCTGGCCCAGCGCCCTGGCCGAAGCCGCGGCAACCGGGGCAGGGGAGACCGCAGCGCGGGCGGTCGCCGCGCTCGGGATAGAGAACGGTCCGACCTACACCCAGCTGCGCGTCGGGGCGGACGGCCCCATGGTGATCGAGGTCGCTGCGCGGCTCGGCGGCGGCCATGACGCCGAGCTCTGCGAGGCTGCGCTCGGGGTCGACCTGAACGGCCTGGCCCTCGACGCCGCGTTGGGCGCCGCAGACGCACAGGACATCGACGCCCGGCCGCGGCTCGGCGGGGCGTGTACCCGTTTCCTGGTCGCGCCGCCGGGAGAGCTCGACGGAGTTGCCGGCCTCGACGAGGCACGTGCAGCCCCCGGCGTGCTCGCCGTTCACGTGTACCGGGCCCCGCGGCATCGCTTCGGCCCCCTACGCATCGGCTCCGACCGGGCCGGCGCGGTGCTCGCCACGGGCGCGAGCCGGGGCGAGGCCGTCGCCCGGGCGCACGCGGCGGCCGATCTCGTACGCTTCGAGGTCGTCCATGCAGAAACCGAAGTCCTCGCCGAAACCTAAACTCGTCGGCTTCCAACCGCCTGCGATCGGCGAGGAGGAGATCGCCGCCGTCACCGAGACGCTGCGCTCCGGCTGGCTCACGACGGGGCCACGGGCAGCGGAGCTAGAGAAGCGCTTCGCGGACTACGTCGGCGCGCGCCATACGCTCGCAGTCTCGTCGGGCACGGCCGCGCTGCATCTGGCTCTACTCGCGCTGCGCGTCGGACCGGGAGACGAGGTGATCACGAGCCCGATTACCTGGCCCGCGACGGCGAACGTCGTCGTCCACGCGGGTGCCACCCCGGTGTTTGCCGATGTGAGGGAGGGTGATCTGAACATCGATCCGGCCGACGTGGCAACTCTGGTTGGCGAGCGGACGAAGGCGATCATCCCCGTGCACCTCGCGGGGCAGCCCTGCGATCTGGATCCCATTCACGCTCTCGGCGTGCCGGTCGTCGAGGACGCTGCGCACGCGGCGGAGAGCGAGTACCGCGGCCGCAAGATCGGCGCGCTCTCGGACGTGACGTGCTTCTCGCTGTACGCCACGAAGAACATCGCGGCCGGCGAGGGCGGCCTCATCGCCACCGACCGGGACGACCTGGCCGAGGCGGTGCAGAACCTCCGCCTCATGCGGCGGAGCCACGGATCGCTCTATGACATCTCGGTGCCGGGCTACAAGGCGAACCTCTCCGACATCCTGGCGGCGATTGCCCTCTGCCAGCTCGACAAGATTCCGAGGCACACCGAGATCCGCCGGCGCCACGTGGCGGCGTACGACGCGGCGGTGGCCGAGCTCGCAGGGATCGAGCCGCTCGACCGCGACCCGAGGGACCGGCACGCGCTGCACCTCTACATCATCCGTATCGACTCCAGCCGGGCCGGTGGCACACGCGACGACTACCAGCGAGCGCTCGGCGAAGCCGGGATCCAGACGAGCATCCATTTTCTGCCGGTGCACCGACTGACGTGGTACCGCGAGCGCTTCCCGGACCAGCGATCCCTGCCGGTTGCCGAGCGCGCGGGCGGGGAGATCCTCTCGCTGCCTCTCTCGCCGGCGCACTCCGACGAGGACATCGCGCGGACGATCGACGCTCTCGGCTGCGTTCACGCCGCGTTCACCGCATGAGCCGTGGGATCCGCTTCGCCGCGACGATCCTCGTCACGGGTCTTTGCACGGCCTACCTGCTCTGGAAGATCGACCTCTCCGAGACGATCGAGATCCTCTCCGGCGTCCATGTCGGTTACTTCCTGGGTGCGCTCGCCCTCATGGTGGTCACGATCTGGCCGATGGCCTGGCGCTGGCAGCTGCTCCTACGCGCGCGGGGGATCGGCGACGGCCTCGGCTGGCTGACGCGCGCGTACTTCGTCTCCTACGCCGCGGGCCAGTTTCTCCCCACGTCGCTCGGAGGCGATGCGATGCGAATCTACGAGACGGCTCGCCGGCATCCCGGCCGCACGGGGCCGATCGCGGGAACGATCCTGCTCGAGCGGGCGCTCGGCGGGGCGGCCACGCTCGTGCTCGCCGGCGCCGGGTTCGCGCTCGCGCTGGGGCACTACGACGTCGGCGCCTACCTCTGGGTCGAGCTCGTCTTCGTACTCGGCACGATCGTGCTCGGAGTGGTCTTCTTCTCGCGCCGCGCCAGACGTCCGCTCCGGTCCTTCGTGCCCGTGCTCTCGTTCCTGCGGCTCGAGCGTCCGCTGCGGGCCGTGTACGAGGGAGTTCATGCATTCCGGACGCATGGGCGCCTGCTCCTCGCCGTGTTCGGGATCACGCTCGTGCTCCAGACCTTTCGTGTCCTGTCGATCTGGCTGTCCGGCGAGGCGGTCGGGATCGACCTGTCGCCGCGGCCGTACTACGTCATGGGCCCGTTGCTCTTCCTCGTCATGCTGGTTCCATTCACCGTGAACGGCCTGGCCGTCCGCGAGTCGTTCTTCGTGAGCTTTCTCGGGAATCTTGCGGTCGAAGCAGACGCCGCGTTCGCGGCCGGGTTCGTGTTCTTCCTCGTCACGGTCGCGATGGCCGTGCCCGGTGGGCTCATCCTGGCGTGGGAAGGGCTGCGTGGCCCGCTCTGGGCGCTTCCCGATCGGCGTGCCCCTGGCGCCCGGGAGGAGCCGCTCGTTCCCTCCTTTCACCGGGGAGACGGAAAATGACCGGGCCCGAGATGCCCGACGTCTCGGTCGTGGTCGTCACCTTCAACGCGCTGCCGTACATCGAGCGCTGCCTCGAGAGTGTCTCGGGCCACGAGACGATCGTCGTCGACCACGGCTCCACCGACGGCACAGTCGCCGTCGTCCGGGAGCGATTTCCCGACGCACTGCTGATCGAGCAGGTAAACCGGGGCCTGGGCGCGGGGTGGAACGCAGGCATCCGAGCGGCGAGCGGCCGCTACTTCCTGCTTCTGAACGCCGACGCCTGGGCGGTCGGAAGCGCCCTGGAGCGGCTGGTCGAGTTCGCCGATGCCAACCCGGAGGCGGCGATCGTGGGCCCGCGGCTCGTGAACGTCGACGGCTCGCTTCAGCGCTCCGCCCGCGGGTTTCCCACGCTGTGGCGGCTGGCGACCGAGTACCTCTTCCTGCGCAAGCTGGCTCCGCACTCGACGGCGCTCAACGCCTTCTATGCCGGCGGCTTCGAGCACGACGAGGTGCGGGAGGTCGACTTCCTCATGGGCGCCTGCCTGCTCGTGCGGCGGGATGCCGCGGAGGCGGTGGGGCTCGTGGACGAGAGCTTCTTCATGTTCAACGAGGAGACCGACTGGTGCTACCGCTTCTGCGCTGCGGGTTGGAAGGTGCTCTTCTATCCGGGCGCCGAGGTGGTTCACGTCGGCGGCGCGTCGCACGGGGGTCGCATGTTCGACGAGAACGTCCGCAGCCACCTGCGGTTCCTGGAGAAGCACCACGGCCACCAGGAGGCCGAGCGTGCGCGCCGGTTGCTGCTGGTCGCCCTGCGCCTGCGCGGTCTCGTTTTCCGCGGCGACCGCGGGCGGATGTACCGGGACGTGGCGCGCTGGCTGACGACCGGGCCGGCGAGAAGGCTCCTGGATCGCCCGCGGTGACCCGCGTCGCGGCGGCGCTTGCCGCTCTCGCCGCGCTCGGGATCACGCATCTCCTTCCCGAGACCGGGCTCGGCCTCTACCTCAGGCTCGCCGCGGCCGTCGTCGTAGTGCTCGTTCCGGGCCGTCTCATCGCGGCCGCGCTCGGGCAGCGAAGCGTCTCGGCGACGGTCGCATGGAGTCTCGCCGCGATCTTCGCGGCGCTGGCCGCCACCTTCGCGCTGGCGGCATCGCTCACCACCACGATTGTTCTGCTGGCAGCGATCGCCGTCGCCGCAGCTGCGCTCGCCGTCCGCCGGGACCTTCCGCCGCGGCCGGTCGGCACCAGCATCGTCTTCGTGGTGGGTGCCTTGTTCGGGATCGCGCTTTGGCAGATCGCCGGCGAGCTCCAGGGGGACGCGCTCTTCCACCTGGCGCGCGTTCGCAAGCTCGACGAGCTCGACTCGCTTTCTCTCCGCGCCGTGAGTGAGTTCGCAGACGGCGGGCTCCATCCGGGGTATGCGTTTCCGCTGTGGCACGGTTTCGTCGCGCTGGTCGCGCGTCTCGGCGGAGTCGATCCGGCCGCGGCGCTCGTTCACGCTCCGAGCGTGCTGGTGCCGCTCGCCTTCCTAGCGGTGTACGAGGCGGGCGCCAGGCTCTTCCGCTCGGCCGCGGCGGGTGCGGCTGTGCTGCTGGCGCAGGTCGCGCTGGCCGGGCTTGCGGCCGGGCACGGCG
>JACCTQ010000269.1 GCA_013812265.1 Actinomycetota bacterium | reverse complement strand
AACCCGGCCGACGAGCTGAACATCGGAGATGAGATCGATGCGCTCGTGCTCACGAAGGAAGATGCAGACGGTCGCCTCATCCTCTCGAAGAAGCGCGCCCGGTTCGAGATCGCCTGGAAGACGATCGAAGGGGCCGCCGAGACGGGTGAGCCCGTCAACGGCCGTGTGATCGAGGTTGTCAAGGGCGGCCTCATCATCGACCTGGGCATTCGAGGCTTCCTCCCCGCCTCACTCGTGGACATCCGGCGCGTGCAGGACCTCGACGAGTTTCTCGGCAAGGAGCTCCGCTGCAAGGTCATCGAGCTGAATCGCGCGCGGAACAACGTCGTGCTTTCGCGCCGGGCCGTGCTCGAGGACGAGCGCAAGGAGACGCGACAGGCAATCCTGGACAAGCTCTCGCCCGGCGACATCGTCGACGGCCAGATATCGAACATCGTCGACTTCGGCGCCTTCGTGGATCTCGACGGTATGGACGGTCTCATTCACATCTCCGAGCTGTCTTGGAGCCACGTCAACCATCCCACCGAGGTGCTCGAGATCGGCCAGGACGTCAAGGTCAAGGTGCTCGACATCGACCGGGACCGGCAGCGGATCTCGCTCGGGCTCAAGCAGACGCAGTCCGATCCGTGGCAGCAGGTCGTCGAGAGCTACGGCGAAAGCGACGTAGTGGAAGGCCGGGTCACCAAGGTCGTGACCTTCGGCGCCTTTGTGGAGATCCTGCCGGGAGTCGAGGGGCTCGTGCACATCTCGGAGCTGGCGGCTCATCACGTCGAGAATCCACGCGAGGTCGTGGCGCAAGGTCAGGCGGTGAACGTCTTGATCCTCGAGGTCGACGCCGACCGCCGCCGCCTGTCGCTGTCGCTCAAGCGAGTCGAGGAAGGCGTCGAGCCGCGCCCGCGCGCCGACGGTGCGGAGTCCGTGCACCTGACGCCCCAGCTCGACCTGTCGGAAGATGTCTTCAAGGATGCGCCTGCCGACGCCGAGCCCGACGAGCTCGAGGCTGGAGCTACCCCGGCGCCGGAGGCGGAGGTTGCCTCAGCGCCGGAGGCTGATGAGGCCGCTACGGCGCCCGAGGCGGAGATTGCCCCGGCGGAGGTTGCCCCAGCGCCCGAGGCTGATGAGGCCGCTCCGGCGCCCGAGGCGGAGGTAGCCCCAGCGCCCGAGGGAAGTCCGGCACCCGAGGTGAGCGCCGAAGAGCCCGTCGCGGTGGAGGCGAGCGCAGGCGAGCCGGAAGATTCTTCCGCGGCACCGCCGGACGAGCCTGGCGAAGACACGAAGTAACGGAACTCGACCGCCCGCGGTTGCCATCACCGGCGGTATCGGCGCCGGCAAGAGCGAGGCACTGGCCGCTTTTCACCGTCAGGGGGCGGGGGTAATCTCGAGCGATGAGATCGTTCACCAGCTGCTCCGCGAGGACCACCAAATCCGCACGGCGCTGCTCGAGCGCTTCGGCGAGGCGATACTCGACGACGCGGGGCAGATCGACCGCCAAGCCATCGCGTCCGTCGTCTTCTCGGATCGAGAGGCGCTCGCCTGGCTCGAGGCGCTTCTCCACCCGCGAGTCGTCGCCGAATATCTCGCCTGGCGAGAACGTCTCGCACGGCTGCCGAACCCGCCAGCTCTCTCCGTCACGGAGGTGCCGCTGCTGTACGAAGTCGGCGGCGAGACGAGATTCGACGCCGTCGTCGTAATCACGGCACCGGCCGATCTCCGCGCCGAGCGGCGCCGGCCTCCCGCGGACGCACGGGACGACAGGCTGCTGCCGGACGCCGAGAAAGTAGCGCGCGCCGACTTCGCCTACGTCAACGACGGCTCCCTCGCCGACCTCGAGGCCTTCGTCGCGCAGGTCGTAGACGAGCTCCGCTTCGTCGCGTGAGGCGGATCCTTTTCTTCGCCTTCGCGGGCCTCGTCCTGGCCGGGGCCCTCGTGTCCGCCGAGGACGACCGCCCCGACTGGTATGAGCGCCTTCGCTACCCCCTCGAGTACACGGAGATCATCCGGGGACACGCGCAAAACTACGACCTGGAGCCGGCGTTGATCGCCGCAGTGATCTACCAGGAGAGCAGGTTTCGCCCGGATGCCCGCTCGTCCTCCGGCGCCATCGGCCTCATGCAGCTTCTGCCCGAGACCGCCAAGGGTATCGCGCTCCGCACCGGGGGGAACCGATTCGAGGTCGACGACCTGTACGAGCCGGAACTGAATATCCGCTACGGCTCCTGGTACCTGCGCCACCTGCTCGACAAGTACCGCGACGAGCGCAACGCGCTGGCGGCGTACAACGCGGGCCAGGCAAACGTCGACACCTGGCGTCGGGAGGGGCGCGGAATCGTATTTGAGGAGACGCGGGATTACATCCGGCACGTAACCGAGCTCAAGCGGGTCTACGTGGAAGCCCACGATCTCGAGTAAGTCACTTCGCGTCAAAGCGATGCTTGACAGACATTATAAATGATGTCATAGTGATGTCGTCATGCATCTCTCGCGCTTCGTAGAAGCCCTCAGGGCCGATCTAGCCGCCGTCGCGGACGTCGGCGACGAGGCCACGGCCGAAGCAGCCGCAAAGCTGAGCCTCGCACTGAGCGGGGCCATCGGGCTTCGACTCTTGGACGCTCTCACCGAAGCGTCAGTCGAGCTCAGTGCGCAGCTGTCTTCCGGCCATGTGGAGGTTCGGCTCGTCGGACAGGACCCCGAGCTCGTTTACGTCCAGGAGGAGGCCAACCTGCCTTCCGCACCCGGGGACGACGCTTTTACGGCCCGAATCACGCTGCGTCTACCCGAGAGCCTCAAGGAGAAGGTGGAAGCGGCGGCCAATCGCGAGGGTGTGTCGACGAATACCTGGATCGTGCGCGCGATCTCGCGGACATCGAGTTCGGGCCGCCGCACGGAAAATCGTCTCACCGGGTTCGCCCGGAGCTGAAAGGAGTGTTTCCCATGGCGTTCTATCCATTGTTGATCGGGCATCTCGAGGTGCGCGTCGATCGGCGCGACCCGCGCCCGGCGCACAGGACGGACTTCGGTCTCGACACCTACAGCCCGCGGAAAGCCGGCCGGAGGAAAGAGCGATGAGAAAGACCTTCGAGACGCCAGGCCCGGTTGAGCTCACGCTCAAGGTACCGGCGGGCGAGATCTCCCTGGAGACGACGGACGGGTCTCAGACCGAGGTCGTGCTCGAGCCGCTGCACGCGGACGAAGCGAGCCGCGAGGCGGTCGAGTCGTCCCGGGTCGAAATGCGGGAACGCGCGCTCGGCGGGCAGGAGGTCGTGGTCGAGGTCGGTGAGGGCCGCCGCTTCGCGCTAGACCTCGGCGAGGGAAAGCGGCTCGGTTTCTCTTTCGGCCGCGGCGCCGAGGTGGTCTTGAAGATCCGGTCGCCGCACGGAGCGAACGTCAATCTCCAGACGGGATCCGGCGACGTCGAGGCCGAGGGTCGCTTCGGGGCAGTCGAGGCCGTCTCGGGCTCCGGCGACCTCTCGTTCCCCGACCTTCAGACGGCCGACGTGAAGACCGGCAGCGGAGACGTCTCGATCGATCATGTGCACGGCGAGGCCACGGTGCAGGTGGGCTCGGGCGACATCAGCCTCGACAATGCCGGTTCGACGGCACGGATCAGCGCGGCCTCGGGTGATGTCTTCGTCGGACGCCTTCGGGGACCCGGCTCCATCTCGACAGCCTCGGGCGACGTCCGCGTCAAGGAGCTCGACTCGTCGCTGGAGATCAGCACGGCGTCCGGCGATCAGCTGGTGGAGGCTGTCTTGCAGGGCGCCGTGGCGCTGAAGTCCGCCTCGGGCGACATGCAGATCGGGATCCGGCAAGGATCGACGCTGTGGGTGGATGCGAAGTCGCGCAGCGGCTCGACGAGCTCGGAGCTCGATGTCAGCGATGCTCCGCCGGAGGCCGGTGGCCCGCTGGTCGAGCTCCGCGCCAGCACAATGAGCGGCGATATCCGGATCGTGCGGGCGGCTGCGCTAACCGGGCAGACCGCGGTCGAGTAAGCCTGGCTGCGGCGCAGAAGATGATCGTCCCGGAGCTGATCGGCGAGGACGAAGCCCTCGTGGGCGTGCGAGCGCTCATCGCCGTCATGAGCGCGCCTGCGGTGCTTCGGCGACGCATCCACGCGATCATGACCCTCCGGATTCCGCCCGCTCTCCGCCCGACGGTCATGACGTCGATGATGATGGTGTTCGCGCTCGTTCAGCCGCTCGGCGTCTTCGGCGTGGGACCGGTGCTGGACGCCTTCGGAGCACGGCCTGTCTTGTTCGCATTCGCGGCCGTGCAGACGGTCACGATGGCCGCGATCGTGCTCATATCGCTTCGTGAGCGCGATCGGCTGTCGGCTCAGCCGGCGCTCGCCCGCTAGGGGCTTCCTCCAGATCGTTCGCCTTGCTCGTCAGGGCCACGAAGCCGGCCTGGAGAAAATCGCTCACCGCAGAGGCGGCCAGCGACCACGTCAGCACGCGGCCGAAGCGGGGCGCCAGTATCTGTGTGGACGTGAGCCCGGCCGCCGTCCAAGTGCCGACACAGCGCGTGCACGTGACGAGCTCCCCCAGCGCCCGCCTGAAGCCGTGACCGGCCGGCTGCTCGTCCTCGCCCTCGTAGGCCGTGCCTTCCACGAGCGGCTCGCGCACGAAGCTCGAGATCTTGTCGCGCGAGATCAACCGCGCCGCCTTGAAGTTCGCCGCGCCCAGGACCGCGAAGTCGAGCGTGGTGTTCGCGTACGGGCTGCGATGGAGGAGTCGCGCGATCAGGCCTGCAGCCGCAAGGCCGCCGGAGTATGCAGCCACGAGCGCCGCGTAGCTGCCGTAGGGAGGACGCTCTTTGCCGGGGGAGCCCACGGGTAGCCTTGCTCTCGATGCCTGCGTTCCAAACATCTGCGGCCTACCGGCCGACCGGCGACCAGCCGACGGCTATCGCGTCGCTCTCCGAGGGTCTCGCGGCCGGCGAGCGCTACCAGACACTCCTCGGTGCGACCGGCACCGGTAAGACGGCGACGATGGCGTGGGTGATCGAGAAGGTGGGCAGACCGGCACTCATAATCGCACACAACAAGACGCTCGCGGCTCAGCTCTGCAACGAGTTCCGAGAGTTCTTCCCCCAGAACGCGGTCGAGTACTTCGTCTCGTATTACGACTACTACCAGCCGGAAGCGTACGTCCCCCAGGCCGACCTCTACATCGAGAAAGACTCGTCCCAGAACGATGACATCGCCCGGCTGAGACTCGCCGCCACATCGGCGCTTTTCACGAGGCGCGACGTCGTCGTCGTGGCGTCCGTCTCGTGCATCTACGGGCTCGGCTCGCCCGAGGAGTGGAAGGAGCGCGTACTCATCCTCGATGTCGGGGAGGAGCACGACCGTGATCTCGTGCTGCGCAAGCTGATCGACAACCAGTACGTCCGCAACGACAGCGTTCTCGGCCGCGGCCGGTTCCGCGTCAAGGGTGACGTCGTGGAAGTTCAGCCGGCGAACGTCGAGACCGCGTATCGCATCTCGTTCTTCGGCGACGAGGTCGAGCAGATCACGCACTTCGATCCTCTGACGGGCGAGATCTTCGCCAAGCTCGAGAACCTGGCCATCTGGCCCGCCACCGAGTACGTCACGTCTCGACCCACAATCGAGCGCGCCGTCGACTCCATCCGCCACGAGCTCGAAGAGCAGGTCCGAAAGTTCGAGTCGGAGGGGAAGTTGCTCGAGGCCCATCGCATCCGCCAGCGGACGGAGTACGACCTCGAGTTGCTCCAGGAGCTCGGCTTCTGCAACGGGATCGAGAACTACTCGCGCATCCTCGAGGGCAGGGCGGCGGGAACGCACCCATTCACACTGCTGGACTACTTCCCGTCCGACTTCGTCTGTTTCGTGGACGAATCCCACCAGACGATTCCGCAGATCGGCGGCATGCACGAGGGGGACCGCTCGCGCAAGCAGACGCTCGTCGAGTACGGCTTCCGCCTCCCGTCTGCTCTCGACAACCGGCCGCTTCGCTTCGACGAGTTCCTCGGCAAGGTGCCGCAGCTCGTCTTCGTCTCGGCGACGCCGAGCGCATTCGAGCTCCGTCACTCGACACGGGTGGCCGAGCAGCTGATCCGTCCCACCGGAATCGTCGACCCCGAGGTCGAGCTGCGCGCCACGAAGAACCAGATCGACGATCTCCTGAACGAGATCCGCCGGCGCGAGGAGGTCGGCGAGCGCGTCCTGGTCACCACGCTGACGAAGAAGATGTCGGAGGACCTGACCGACTATCTGCTGGAGGCAGGGGTCAAGGCCCGCTATCTGCACTCCGAGATCGACACGCTGGAGCGCATCCAGGTCATCCGCGAGCTTCGGCTCGGCGAGTACAGCGTGCTGGTCGGAGTCAACCTCCTTCGAGAGGGTCTCGATCTGCCGGAGGTCTCGCTGGTGGCGATCCTGGACGCGGACAAGGAGGGCTTCCTGCGCGGGAAGACGGCGCTGATCCAGACGATCGGCCGTGCGGCACGAAACGTGAACGGCAAGGTGCTCCTCTACGCGGACAAGCTGACGGAGGCGATCAAGGGAGCCCTCGACGAGACGAACCGCCGGCGGGCGGTTCAGCTCGCCTACAACGAGGAGCATGGCATCACACCCGAGTCGATCGTGAAGGGTGTCTCCGACATCGCTGAGTTTCTCTCGCTCGAGTCGCCGACCGTCCCCGGCCGCCGGCGCGGCGCACGGAAGGTGGAGGGCATGGACCGCGGCGAGCTCGAGCGGCTCGTCATTACCTTGGAGGAGGAAATGTTCGCGGCGGCGGAGGAGCTGCGCTTCGAGTACGCGGCCAAGCTGCGCGACGAGATCAAAGACCTGCGGCGGGAGCTGCAGGCGCTCGTCGAGGCGCCTGCGTAACGATGAAGGACAACGGGCGCCTGCCCGGCGCTAGGGTTTCGGCGTTGGAACTGGCGTTCCTCATCGGACTCCTCCTCGCGGGCTTCGTGATCGGGGGCCTGGCGCGCTTCGCCGTGCCCGGACCGGATCCCATGCCGATCTGGCTCACGATCGCGATCGGGATTCTCGGTTCTGTACTCGGTGGCCTGGTGGGCCAGATCTTCCTGGGCGACACGGGCAGCTTTCTCTTTGCATTCCTGGGGGCGGTCGCTCTCGTGATCGGCTACCGGCGTTTCGTGCAAGGCCGTGGCATCACGGGTCCAGAGGCTCAGCTGCGGCCCAGCCGAGGTTTTGGCCTGCGACGCCGGCCTCCGCTCTAGCAGGATTCACGTTTCGCCCGACTTCGCTCGGGGAATCTCTTGGGCGAGTACAGCTTGGCTTCAATCGACAGGAGGGGCTTAATGGGCATCATCGCGTTCATCATTCTGGGGCTGCTGGCGGGAGTCATCGCGAAGGCGATCCTGCCGGGCGACGACCCCGGCGGCATGATCGTGACGGCGATCATCGGCATCGTCGGAGCGATACTCGGCGGATTCCAAGCCGGTGCGATCTTCGACGCCGATCCTCTGGATGAGTTCTTCGATATCAGCACCTGGCTGACGGCGATAGTAGGGGCGATCGTTCTGCTTCTGATCTACCGGATGGTCGTCGGGCGGCGGGCTAGAACCGTCTAGCGACCCGGCTCGATCGAGAGGGGCTCACGGCCGCGCGGGAAGTTGCGCACGGCCGTGAGTCCCCAATCCTCGCTGCGCCAGATGAAGGTCTCGACGCGAATGGCGGAGCGGGTCACCTCGTAGACGTGGAGTCCGCGCGCCTCGCCGCGCCGGTTCGGTCGCGGCTGGCCTAGGCCGGGAGCGATCGCGACCGTGGCGCTCGGCTCGCCACCCTGCGAGATCTCGAACTCTCGCCGCTCGCTCACCGTGCTCTGGTGAATGTGCCCGGCCAGGATCAGCTCCGCGCCGGCGTCGACGAGAGACGCGAGCACGTGACTCCGCTTGGCCACCGGTTTCTTGCGCGAGCGCCACGGGGCGCCGACGAGGTGATGGTGCAGGAC
>JACCTQ010000268.1 GCA_013812265.1 Actinomycetota bacterium | reverse complement strand
CGCCGCGGGCGGGTGAAGACCCGAGCGAGTGCTGGCGCTGCGAGAGGGGCGATGCCGGAGCGCTCTGGAGCAACGAGCGCTGGCGTTTGGTCTCGATGCCGAAGCCATCGGGCCTCCCCGTGGTGGTCATCCTCGAGTCCCGCGAGCATCTCGACCTGGGCGACGTCCCCGACGAGCTTGCGGGCGAGCTCGGCCGGCTCATCGTGCGGGTCGAGCGAGCGGTGAGGCGCGTCGGCGACATCGGGCGGGTGCATGTCGGGCGCTGGGGCGACGGCGGCGCGCACCTGCACGTCTGGTTCATGGGGCGTCCCGCCCGCTTGCTTCAGCTGCGGGGAAGCTTTGCCGCGATCTGGGACGACATCATCCCGCCGGCCTCTGAGGCCGTGTGGCGCGGGAGCCTCGGCATCGTCGCAAGAGCCCTCGCGGAGAGCGATGGCATCTCACACGTCTGAGCGAACGTAGAGCGTCACCGCGCCGTCCCGCGCCAGCAGCCGAAAGCCGTGTCTCACCAGTGCACGCCGGGCCACGTTTGCACATCTCCGCGGCACGAGCGGATTCCCGGCGTAGAGGCCCTGGTGAAACGCGACGTGTCGTACCTCGAGACGCCGCAGGAGGGCTTCCCGGCCCGAGCCCCAGTCGCCGCAGTTGAGCGGCCGCAGCCGGCGCGCAAGCGCGTCCGCGGCCGGTGGCGCGAGCGTCGAGTACCCGCCCGGGCGCTCTCGCGGCGCTTGCATCGCGTAGCGGTGGTAGACGCTCCCGTAGTGGCGGTCCGGCAGAAACACCGGCAGCTCGAGCAGCCTCCCTGGCAGCGCGCCGCGCAACGACGCATAGGCGGCGTTGGCCGGGTCGTCGGCAGACGCCTTGACGACGTCGACGTGAAGGTCCGCCAGCAGCAGCGCGCCCACGACGAGAGGCGCCAGTCGCCAGCGCAGCTTCTCGACCGCGAAGGCCACCAGAGCGGCCAGAGCAAGGCATGCCACAGGCATCAGCCGCTCCGGAACTCGGGCGTAGCGAAACGGCGAGAACGAGCGCCACAGGCTCTCGTAGAGCGGGAGATTCGTGCCGAGCGAGAGCAGGATCGGGAGCAGCGCGGCCAGCCCGAGCAGTCCTGCGAGCCAGAACCGGCGAGCCCTGAGGAGCAACCCGAGCC
The DNA here is from genome assembly GCA_013812265.1 of Actinomycetota bacterium. Lineage (GTDB taxonomy): Bacteria > Actinomycetota > Thermoleophilia > Gaiellales > Gaiellaceae > JACCTQ01. The sequence goes on along the minus strand of JACCTQ010000268.1, from coordinate 4,873 downwards.
CCACGACAGCAGCCACCGGAGTGATCCAACCCAGGAAGACGAACCGCTCGAGGCCACGGTCCGCGTCGCGTGACACGAAGTCGAGCCAGCTCGCGGAGTAGAAGCGAACAGCGCCCAGGGACCGCCCACCGGCCACCACCGATTCCTGGATGACCATTCGCTCGACGACGAGACCGACGGCTGCCGCAGCGGCTGCCGCGACCGCGGCGCCGGCCAGGAGCGTCCGCTCGCGTGCACGAACCGCGGCATAGCCGAGAAAGAGCGCGAGGGCGCCGAGGGCGAGATGCACCTGACCGGAGAGCGGGATGGAGGCGAGCGCTGCTGCGGCGACCACCAGCCAGCCCCACCGCCCGCTGCGGGCGCGCTCGAGCCCGAGCAGGGCAGCCGGTAGGAGCACCGAGATCGGACCCAGCAGGTGGCCGGTGCTCTGAGCGACCCGGTAAGGGGCAACCGCGAACGCGGCGCCCCCGACGAGCGCCGCCCCCCGTGGCAGGCCGAGCGCCCTTAGCCAGGCGCACGCGAGCCCGCCGGCCGCCACGTACGTGAGCAGAATGAAGATGTTCCAGGCCCGGGCCGCGTCGAACGCCGCGGCGAGCGGCCAGTACGGCAGCCCGAACGGCCAGCCCTGCAGGTTGATCTGTGGTCCGGCCTCCGGACGGAAGGTGTACGGGTCGCGCCAGGGGGCGCGCCCGTTCTCGAGCTGGTGGCCGGCGAGCCACAGCCGGTATGCCGTCTGCAGATGGTCACCCGGGGCGACTTCGCCGTACCCCGGGGCGCCCTCGGCGAGGAAGGCTCGATCCGCATGCCGGATCGCCGGCCAGGTCGCCACCGCGCCGACGGCCAGGTAGAGCGCGCAGGCGAGCGCTACAAAGCCCGGGCTGCGGACAGCAACTCGTCGAAGTCCGGCAGCTCGGACGTCCCGTATCGCCATGCCCCGCGCACCGTACCGCTCGCATCGACGAGAAAGGCGCTGCGGGCGGTGACGTCCTGCAGTCCGCGGTGCACGGTTGCGATGTCGAACCCGCGTACGGCCTCTCCGTTCCAGTCGGAGAGCAGCGGAAACGTCAGGTCGAGCGCCTGGCTCCACGCGATGTGTGTCCACGGGGAGTCTCGGGACACGCCGAACGGCCGCACGCCGGCCTCGACGAACTCCGCGCTCCTGTCACGCAGGAGCTCCATCTCGGTCGTTCAGGTCCCCGACCAGTCGAAGAGATAGAAGAGGAACAGGACCGGCCCGTCGGACGCCAGCTCGCGGATCGAGACGGACTCCCGCGGCGCGAGCGACAGCCGGGCATCCGGCACGCGGTCGCCGATCCCGAGCACTACCTCTTCGCCAGACGGACGACGAGATCCCGGTCGTACGTCCGTACGTGCAGGATGTTCCCCTTGCGGACGATGTACTCGGCGCGGCTCGGCACGCGCAGGCGTTGGAGCACCCTGCCCGTCTCCCTGTCGAGCAGGTACAGGTAGTCGGGCTCACGTGCGAACCCGTAGCCGGTCACGATCACGTCTCCGGCGAGGACGAACGTCTCCGCGTTCGCGACGAGTGGACGGCTGCGCCACCGAACGGTACGCCGCGCGATGTCGATCGCCGTGACGTATCCGTTCAGGCCTTCCGAGGAGCGGGCGTACGTGGAATGACTGTGCGAGACGTAGAGGGTGCCGCCAGCCTCCACCGCCCAGGTCGGTGTCTGGAAGACGAACTCGCGCTCTCCCGGTGCGATCCGCGGCGCATACGCGTAGCTCAGGAAGTCGAAGCCGTACTGCGGTCGGCCCGCGGTGCGGCCGATCAGGTACCTCCCCGACGCGAAGTCCCTGCCGTACACGAGCAGGAGCCGGCGCGGCTGCCGGATGGCGCGGATCAGGCGCTTGCCCCGGAAGCTCGACGGCGTTCCGGCCGGCAAGGGGTGCAAGGGCAGGCCGGAGTCGAACCCGCCGGGTATCCGGTCGAGCGCGAGATCGAGCTTGTTGCGTGCGAACCAGGCCCGCACGTCGGTGATCGCGTTCGGCCGCGAAGACACCAGTGTCAGGCGCACCCTAGCGCTCGGGCCCGGGGCGCTCGCCCGGTTCCACGCCGGCCGTGGAAGCTTCGTCACCTCCAGCGGGCTGACTGCCGCCGCCGCCCCGGTGGCCAGCGCCAGCGCCAGGCACGTTGTCACCACCTTCGTCAAGGCGAGCGAGTCTACGCAGCGAAGGCGAGGATCGCCCGGGCGTGCCTGCGGGCTGCCGTGGGTGAGACCGGCCCCGGCGGGAGCTCCACGACGAAGCTGCTCGACCCGGGCCAGCGGTGGTTCTGCCAGTTCGGGGCCGTCCCGGGAGGCCAGCGGATGGCCCGGAACGGCATGTGGGCGAGACCGGCGTACTGCCGGGCGGCCGGGATGCTTCCTCCCCAGGCGCGGACGAGCCCCTGCGGCTGGTGGAACCAGATCGTGACGTCCGGGCGGATGCGTCTGATCAGACGCTGCGCGAGCCGCGTCTCCGGCTCCGACGCGGGCCGCGGCCCGGGATACAGAGGATCCCAACGGCGGCCGGAGTGGCGCCACTCCGACGGGAAATTGCGGTTGAGCTCGACGCCGCGGCTGTTCTGGCGCCGCCCGAGACGGAAGCCGTCCGGGTTCAAGTTTTGCACGATCCAGAGGTCGGCCGCGATCGGCCGGACCAGTGCAAGGAGTTGCCGGGTGACGGCCATGCCGGCGCACTCGTCGCCGTGGATGCAGCCCACGACGAGCAGCTTTCGACTGCTCCGCGGGTTGCCGACCTGCCAGGATCGGATCGGCCGGCCGCGTGCCGAGCGACCCAGCAAGCGCATGGTGTGGACGTTGTCCACGCGGTCGGCACGTGCGGTGAGCCGGACACTGCGGAGTACGGCCAGTGCACGTTTGGACGTCCTCGCGCGACCGTCGAGACGTGCGAAGCCGAGAAAACAGTGGTCGCGGAGCGCGAAGCGCGTCAGATGACCTCGTCCGAAGCCCTCCCAGAGGCGTTCCGGGCCGAGGCCGACCCGGCGGCGAGTGGCAGCGGCCAGGCGCGGCCTGCGGCCGCAGTGCTGCAGCTCGAGCGCCGCGCCCGGGCCACTCAGCAGCGTCGTGCCGTCCTTCGCTCGCGTCGCAGCCCGCCAGGTGCAGGGCACGCGCAGCCGGTAGCCGTAGACGTGGTTCACGAGTGGGCGGCGACAGAAAGGCGCCTCGTCGGCCGGGATGCGGACGTGCAGGTGGTTGTCGTGGTGGACGAGCGCGTAAACGCGGCGGCGCGGGCCGGTCAGGCCGGTGTTGGGGCCGACGAACACCAGGCGAGCCCCCGCGGCGAGGAACCGATCGACGAGGTCCTGCGCCAGCAAGCGATGGATCTGGCGTACGGCGGCGGGGGCGCGCTCCCTACCGTCCCGCCGCGGGTAATAGACGTCGATGTCGAGCCCGTTCTGGTGCGACGCGTGACCGAGGCCCCCGAACCGGGCGCCGAAATCGCCGCCCTGCGGTCGGCTCAGATCCCCGATCCCCACCCGCGGAGCTCGTGGGTGCGCGCGCCGGTAACCCGCGAGCACGTTGAGCGTGAGGCGCACGAGCCGGTCGCTGCCGAATCTGCGCCAGCTTCTATTCGGCCGTCGCTTGCGCACGGGGTCCCAGGTGAAGAACAGACGGCCCTCCGGCGGGAGCCGCACGCCGTTCGCGAGACGTCCGTCGTAGGGAAGGCCGACGGAGCGCGACACGCGCCACTGGATGGGCGGATACCTCTGGGCGTTCGGCTCGGGCGCGGGCGCTACCGGCTCGGCCGCGAGCCCACCGGCCCCGGCGGCGGCCACGCATCCTGCCGCCAGAGCCGGAAGGCGGCGGTTCACGGGGCGCAGCACCAGCCCGCGAGGTACGGATCCCGGCCGAGCTGGCTCGCGATGTTGGACACGGCGGCGATCTTGCCGACGCGATCGCCGCGCAGGCGGAGGAACACCCACTGGTTCGCCTCGCGCCACGAGAAGCCGAGCCAGCGGCCGTCCGGCGACCAGCTCAGGTCGCCGAACCAGCCGGTTCCGGCGAAGGCTTGCCGGGCGGTGCGTCCCGTCACGGCCAGGATCCTGCCCCGGTGTGTCGGCGGATGAACCGTGGAGTACGCGAAGTCGTGACTGCCGGGGCGAAAGTCGGCATCGAGGACGAAGCGGCCGCGTGGCATGCGGAGCGAACGAACCACGCGCCCGCGCTCGGTGTAGAGCCGCAGCCGCCTTCCGTCCACGACGAGCAGGCGCCGGCCGTCGCGGCTCCATTCGAGCTGTCCGGACTTCGGATTCGCGGTACCGCTCCAGAGGACTCGCCGTGACTCGGAGTCGACCACGCGCAGCCGGCCCGATCGCAGGACGAATGCGAGGTGGCGCTCGGGTCCGGGTCGCCATGCGGGCGCCACGCTGCCGACCGCGCGGGCGATCAGGCGATCGCCCCGTCCATCGCCCGCGATTACGCGCAGAGTCCTGCCGCTCAGGTACGCGATGCGCGCGTCGCGCCGGTTACCCGTCCAGCTGGGCGCCGCGAGCCTGGGCCGGGCGACGCTCCAGCGGACCCGGCCCTTCGGGTCGAGGGCGATGAGCTCGTCGCCGCGAATCGCGGCGACGAACAGGCCGCTCGGCGACCAGGAGGGATCGCGGTACCGGCCGAGCAACCGCTTGGAGCCGTTCGCCTGCACGATCCAGGTCCCTCGACGGGACGCCGAGAGCACACGGCCGGACGCCGGCAAGGAGAACAGGGCGGGCTTGGCTTTGCGGACGCCGACGACACGCTCGCGTCCGATGGCGTCTCGCAGGGAGTCGAACACCGCCCGCCCGGGTGGCGTCACGATTCCAGCGAGCAGCGCGAGGGTGGCCGCGAGGGCCAGCAACGGGCGGACGTGGCGG